>JBKEAX010000122.1:0-3773 GCA_047972825.1 Hyphomicrobiaceae bacterium
CTTTCCTCCCGCCAGCACCGGCCCTGCCCATGTCTTGGCGCTCGGCAGCTGGACGGTCCACTGGATCGCGCCTTCTCTGCGCGCAATGGCCATGAGCTGCCCCGACAGATCGACGACGAAAACGCTCTCGCCGGAAACCCAGGGTGTTTGCGTGCTGGCGACATTGAGCGACCACAACCGCTCGCCGCTGACGATCTGGGTCGCAACCATGCGGCCGGAATGGCCGACCGCAAACACCACGTCATTGTCGATGGCTGGACGCGCCGCATCAGCAAGTCCTGTGAGCTGGGATGTGGTGCGCGCACGGGCCAAGCTCTCTGACCAGACGGCTGTCCCATCCGATACTTTCAACGCAAGCAGGTCACCCGAGGGATACGGAACCACGACCACGTCTCCCGACACAGCCGGGCTGACGCTCATGACCAGGCTGGCTTGCTGCGGCAGCCCGCGCACGGTCCACATTTCGGTGCCGTCCAAGCCCGACAAGCAGTAGAAGCGGCCATCGACGGTAATAACGAAGACACGGTCACCAGCAGCAGTTGGTGCTGCTCGCACGGGAATGCCAAGCGATTTTTCCCATAGCTTCTTGCCATTTTGCGGATCGAGAGCAACGACATTGCCAAAGCCGGTTGCCGCATAAAGCCTGCCGCTATCCGCAGCAAGACCGCCGCCGTAGCCGCCGCGGGCAGAATCTCCTCCAAATGAAAAGATACTTCCGCCGCCTCGTTCCTTTTCCGGGACCAACGATTCTTGCCATACGCGTGCACCGCCACTGGCGGAGAACGCGGTCACCGTGCCGCGAGCATCAAGCGTGAAGACGCGGTCACCGAAAACAATTGGGCTCGCCGTCAAGCGGCCCACCTTGCCAGACCCGACACCAGCATCCGAGTTCCAGGCCTTGTTTACAGCCGAGCCAAGAGCCAAATGCCCAGGCGCATTCGTTGCTATGCCGCCCGGTTGGGTCCAGTCAGAGTTCTCTTCAGCCGAGGCAAGCACAATGGGTTGATCGCCAGACGCAAGTTCGCCTGGAATTTTCGCGGACGTCGGCAGAATGGCAACGCGCTTTCCTGGAAGCGGCTGCGTCTTTTCCTTGAAGGGATTGAGATCACCAACTTTAGGCAGGCTGGGCAACCCACCGCCGCAACCGGTGACGAGCACAGCCCCAAGCACGGCAACGGGGAGCGCCATGAAACGCGTCTTGCTGCTCATTCCGTGCCGTCTCCCTGTCATTTCTGCTCCGAGCCCGGTTTCTGCTCGCCAGCCGCCGCTTCCGGTGTAGTAGCCGCTCCGCCTGCGGGCGTTGTCGTTTCGCCGGTTTCACTCTTTGCCGCAGAGTCTGGTGCAGACGGATTCGCAGCAGGCTCCTGCTTATTCTTGACCAAGTCCGCAGCAATGATTTCCGCCATCATGATCTGGGCGCGTTCGCGAACTTGCGGCGGTGCCAACGGATCAGCAAGAACCTGTTCAAGCGACTTGCGGGCGACATCTAGCTTACCCGCTTTCAACGCAGCGAGCCCAACAAGTTCGCGAGCGTTGGAGCGCCACGGACTGGTTTCACTTGTTAGATCGTTGAGGCGATTCTCTACCTCGGTAAAGTCGGCATCCCCAACCTTCAGTGCAGCAATCTGCAATTCTGCAAAAGACTTGAACAGCGGATCGGCGTCAGACATCGCTGAAATTGCTTCGTATTGTGACAAGGCTTTGGGCTTATCACCATTTTCAAGCGCCAATCCGGCAAGCCTGAAACGAGCAAGCGTGGCATAACCAGTCGGCCCGGTTTTTGCCACCTCTTCAAAGGCTTTGCTTGCTTCCTGTGGTTTTTTTTCCTGTTGCAGGAAAGCCGCTCTGTCAAACTCAGCCCCGGCAGTATTGGCAGCAGCACTTTGTTGGTATCGGTAATATTGAAGCCCCGCCACCGCCAATACGATTACTGCGGCCAGCACAAAAAAATAGGTTCCGTACTTTTTCCAGATATTTTCCATGCGCTCGCGGCGCATTTCTTCTTCAATTTCGCGGAACAAGTGGTCGTTGGTATCGGCCATGAATGTGTACGTCCTGGTTTTTTGCCGGTGCCCCTCGATGCGGCAAGAGGGTGCTCATTATCTCAATCAGTGGTGGCCTGTTTCAGGCTGCCACGCAGCTAAGGTTATAGTGCAGCGCTGATAAGCGTCACCTGAGCACAACAACCCTACCACGCTCGTAATTCTACACCACGTCCAGTGCCGCACCACCAAGCGGGTGGATAGACATCCTGAAAGCGAGCAAGCCTAGATCGCGTTCACTTTTCACGGAATCGCGAACGCGCTCTATTTTCTTTTAGTTTGAGCATGTTCTTCACGCCGAACCGCGTACACTTCGACTGAACATGCTCTAGTAAAGGCGTACCACCTTGGCCGTCCAGACCTGCCCCAGACGGCGCCCGCATTGATAGCCAACCAAACGTCTGACGCAAGGAAAAGCGGAGCGTTTTCACATTTGCCCCACGGGGTTTTTTGCGTCTGAAAGGCTAACTGCGCTGTTTTTTCGGCTTTTTCGTGGCTTGCCCAGCCGTGCCGTCCTGCGTCGGGGCACGCATGGCATAGGTGTGCTCGGGTGCTGGAAAAGTCCGCGCCCTAACCTCCTGCGAATAGCTCTTTATTGCGCCCTCGATAGCCGCTCCGACTTTCCCAAATTCCTTGACGAATTTCGGCACGCGCGGCGACAGGCCAAGCATATCCTCCATCACCAGGATCTGACCATCGCATGTTGCCGATGCGCCAATGCCTACGGTGGGAATAGCAACAGCCTCGGTAATACGAGCGGCAAGAGGTTCTGCCATTGCCTCCAGCACGATCGCGAAAGCGCCCGCCTCAGCGACCTGGCGGGCATCTTCCTCCAGTTCTGCCCACTGGTCTTGCTCCCTGCCTTGGGCCTTGAAGCCGCCAATGACATTGATCGACTGTGGTGTCAGCCCGATGTGCGCCATAACCGGAATGCCGCGGTCCACCAGATATCGGATGGTCTCGGCCATACGGCGGCCGCCTTCCAGCTTCACCGCCCCGCAGTCTGTCTCCTTCATGACGCGAGCAGCGTTACGAAAGGCAACCGAAGGGCTCTCCTCATAAGTGCCAAACGGCATGTCGACGACCACAAGTGCGCGGCGAGCGCCGCGAACGACCGCACGGCCATGCATAATCATCAGCTCCAACGGTACCGGCACGGTTGTCTCAAATCCATGCATCACCATGCCGAGACTGTCGCCAACCAGCAGGAAGTCACAGTAGGGATCCGCGATAGCGGCCGTGTGAGCATGGTAAGACGTTAGTGAAACGATCGGCTCGACACCTTTTTTTGCGGCGATATCTGGCGCCATCAGACGCTTGACTTTCGCTACCGGAGTGCCAGCGGCAGATTGTGATGACATGTGAAAACACAGCTCTCTAAAAATTGCTTTTACCCAGGCGCAGGCACGCAACCTGTGTGGTATCGCCACCAATATGCCCCAACTGCGCAACTGGCTAGCCAGGATTGACGGATTTTTAGGCTATACGCCTGAGAATTGCCGCGCACCCGGCATCTCACCACGCGGCGTTGCTTCGCCGCAGATTGCCTGTTGATCACAAACGAGCTTTACATTTGCGTCCTTGCAACACCGGCTGCACAATTGGCACCGACCAACAATGGTTTGAATTGCAGGGCAAGACAGCTACTGCTAACCAAACTTTAGGCTTGTGCAGCTAGATCTGTTGACATCCAAAACACGTATGAAATGTGGGGCTCCGAGTATCGTGCGT
>JBKEAX010000159.1:0-4546 GCA_047972825.1 Hyphomicrobiaceae bacterium
GCTTTGGAAGGCAGCAGGTGATATCTGTGCCCTGTTCGATCCGAGCGAGTGCCGCAACTATCTCAAGGACGCCGGATATGTTGCAGATTAATCGCCCGGCGATCTAGCTGAAGTGTGTAGCGGTTCAGCGTGAAAAACATGCTTCAGACGCTGTCGTTGAAATGCCATCACCTTCCGTTCCGGGTCAGCGCCCGAATGGTGTGAGATTGGCGTCGACGAACTGCGGTGGCTTCGTTTCTCTGGCGCCTTGCGTATGTGCCATTGCCGCGAGAGGTTCGTTGATGGAACCTGTTTTGAACAGGAGCAGTTTAGGGTCCGGACTCAATAACAATAGGTCCAAGACAGCCTGGGTTTGTTTGCCTGGCAGGCGCGCGAGTGCCGGAAATCTGGTTGATTTTCAAGTGAGCGCAACGCACCAGGCGGGCAAACCCGGACCGCCCGAAGGGTCGCCAGCCGAGGCGAAATATGCTGCGCGTTCTTCGCTTGAATATGCCCTGCATGTCCTGCGCTCCGCCCACTTGCCTCTTTCGCCTCGGCTGGCGATCTTGCGGACTCATTGCTATTGGGTCCGGACCCTAGCCACAGCCCCGGGCTGCGTGGCAGCCGGTGCCGTATCAGAATTGGTTATGTTGATGGCCTTGATCGGCTTTTGCAGAATTGAATGGTTTGCAACATCAGGCCAACCAAAGACGAAAAGTCCGACGACCAGAACCAACGCCAAGGATACGGTTATCGAAAGTACCCAGCCGGCAGCATTGCGCATGCGGCCGCGCCATCTTTGACGACGCGCCCGGCGCACCCAGCCTGTTGCCATTGCCACGTCGAAATCAGGTTGAGGGTCTGATTTCGGATCATCGAAGCCTGGGACATCTTCAGTTTCGGCAGGCTCATCCGCCTGAGCGTCGATGCCGTCATATTTACCTGAGGCCGAATCCGCATCGATCATGGCCAGATCGGCTTCCTCACCGAGCCAATGCGGCGGTGCTGCACCAGATCCGGGTTGTGAAGTTTCAAATGGCGGCGGTTGGCTTTGTAGAATGCGGGCAATTTCCGCGGTTAGCGTTTCCTCGTCCAAGGGTTGCGGTGAGGGAAATGCGCCGCCTGCGTACTCGGTTTCATCCGATAAGCCTGATCCCAGAACCCGCATGAACCTTTGCCGCGTCATCTGGCCATCGCTCCTCCGCCTGGAGGCGCTGTGTCAGCCTTGAAATTCCATGGCAAAAAAAAGCGGGTGGTCATCTGTGCATAGCGATCTTCTGGCCTGACAACGCGGCACATTGGAAATGTGATCCGCCAACGCGGAGCCAACTGCGTGGTCCATGTGCTGAAACGGCGAAATTCTTCACGTAAACAAATGCTATTGACGCTACCGCTGCCGCTGCGTGCGGTTTGGAGGCTGACACGGCCAAGCTGCCGCAGATACCTTCGAACCCAACTGATCGCGGGCAGGTCTGCTCTTTTTGAGCGCGCATATGTGGTCGGACTGCACACACCGACGTTTCCCACCAGGCATCAAAATCATGCCTTCGGTCCAAGCCGCCGCGCCTGTACCTCAAAGCCAACGCCTAACGCTGACGTTGTGCTAAACACTATCTAAAGCACGGGTCCCTCGATCCATGCCCCTGTGGAAAAGTACATGATACTGATTGCCACATCAACAAAAACGTGAAAGCCACCGACCAATTTCAACATCAGGGTTGCAAGGGGTACGTACGCGATCACGGAGTTTGCAGACGGCCGCCAAGCGCGATAATCAAACGGCGCGCGTGAGAACCTTAAAAGGATCTATACAACATGATACCGTTGATTATTGGGCTGGTTTTATTTTTTACGGTTCACTTGGTGCCGACCAAGCCGGAGCTACGCAACGGGCTCATCGCGAGATACGGAGACAATGGCTACAAGATTGGCTTTTCGATCGTGTCGCTCATTGCGTTCGTGATCATTGTTGTGGGGTATCACAAGTTACAGGTCATGCCGGGCAAGAACCCCGTGCTCTGGTATCCGCCGGTCGCTTTGCGACATGCAACGCTGCTGTTGATGTTTGCATCGTTCGTTCTGCTGGTGGCGGCCTACATCCCTTCGAAATTGCGCGACATGGTTCAGCATCCCATGCTTGGCGCAGTGAAGTTCTGGGCATTTGGGCACTTGCTTGCCAATGGCGATATGGGGTCCATCATCCTGTTTGGATCGTTTTTGGCTTGGGCGATCTTCGACCGGGTATCGTTGAAGTCGCGCGATGGCGGACGCGGGCCTTTGGGCGACAGGCAAGGGACGCTTCTGGGAGACGCGGCGGTGATTGTGATTGGTGCGGGCTTGTTTTTGGGCATGGTCTACTGGGGGCACCCGGCATTGATTGGTGTGCCCGTTCTGCCGTAACCCGCGCGCCCGAGACCTCTGCTGGTGCGGCAATTGCATTGGGAAGCAAGCCCAACAACCCCAGCTGTGTTTTTTATATTGTCCGGGGTGTTCCAATGCTCCAAGAGCACCGAAGCTCCAGAGCAACGAAGCGCGTTTGATCCATCAAGCAGGCAACGCGCTTCAGGATTTTTGCAATCAAGTCCGCGGCTGGACGATGAAGTCGGTGTACTTGCCGGTTTCAGGGCTTGCGCTGTCATCTGAAATGATCAGTGAAGAACCGGGCTTCATCAGTTCGTTTACTCGGGCGCGGGCTTCCTGCGGGATGCCGATGCGTTCAAGCGCATTGTCAGCGGTTGGTGCGGGTGCTTCCAGCAACTCTTGAACCACTTCTTGCGACAGACGTGAGGGGCGTTTTGAGCTTGGCCGAATTGCCGTCGTGTCGGTCACGGTCAAAACCTGCCAACGCAGTGATGATTCTGAACTGTCTTTGTAGCCGACGGCTGAATAGACGTGCGTTCCGACCCGTGCATTAGGGTAGGAAAAAGCAACGGGAGCGGAAAAGACTTCCGTGTGTCCCTGCCGGATCTTGAGTTCACCCGTTTTGCGGCTGATGAAGACGGTTGCCGGCTTGCTGAAGTGCTCTACAGCCGCGACAGCATGGTCATACTGAAGGCGTGCCTGGTCGAGGCCCTCGCGCGTTACGTTGTAGACTTTCTGCAAGGAGGTACGCTCAGCCATCACGGCATCAATGGTTGCTTCGCGCAACGCGATGACCTTGCCATGGGCGGCAGCGAAGAGCTCGGCTGCCTCTAGTTCATGGATCGCATCGAGATAGGCAGCCTCAAGCTCATTTTCACGTTCAACAGCAGCTTCTTGTGAGGCAGCGTCCCGCTGGGCTTCCGCCTTGCGTGCATCGTTGCGCTTTGCCCAGGTTTGTGAATCCAGTTCCACGTTGTTTGCATCGGACAGATAGGCGCGATTGCGCGCGCGTGCTCGATCTGCGGCACGCTTCATTTCACGTTTCTGGCTGGCAAGGAACTTGGCGAAGCGCTGCTTGGCACTCTTCAAAGCTGCCGCCTTGCGCTTTACCTCGCGATCAAGACCCGGCTTGGCTTTCTGAGACGCACGCAGATCCATGCGGGCAGTCTTGAGCCGTCCATTGATTTCAGCAAGTGCTGTAGCGGCTTCACCATGCAATTCTTCCCGGGCTGCCACCGCAGAGGCTTTCATGTCGACTTCGGCCTGACGCTCGGCAAATGCAATGAGGCGGGTTCTGATGACCGGTGGTGTTTGGTCGCCCCTGTCGCCACCGGATTGGTTGAGCGCCGTTTCGTCGTTGGATGCGACCTTGATCGCGGCTTCTGCAGCGGCAGCGGGCGTTACGCCCAGCATTGCGGAGACCGAGCCAGCGCTCGCAGCCTTTGTTTGCGCTTTAAGTGCAGCGGCGCGGCGAACTGGATGAGGAATATTGACTTGTCCGGGTGGCAGGCCGGAGAACAAGTGCGAGCTTTCTACCGGCTTTGGCTTAAGAAGGTTGTCATGCACGATGACGCGCGTTCCCAGCTTGGTCATCGAAAATAATGATCGTGAAAAGCCGTGGGGCAGACGGATGCAACCATGCGAGGCGGGATAGCCGGGCAAATGTCCGGCGTGAAGTGCTACACCCGACCAGGTGATCCGCTGCATGTTGGGCATCGGCGCATTGTCGTAGAGGTTGGAGAAGTGGCGCTTGTTCTTTTGCAGGATCGTGAAGATGCCAGTGGGTGTCTCTCGGCCTCGGCTTCCTGACGAAATTCTCGATTGGGCAACAACGCCCTTGCTGTCAAACACTTGCAGCCTTTGCTGGCCAAGTGAGATGATGATCGTCAGGGGATCGTTATCAGCGGGCTGCCGGATAATCTGAGTGTAGCTACCACCACGCTTTGCTTCAGCAGATAGTGGGAAACTGGCAAGCAGCGCGGCAGTGAGTGCCAAAGTGCCAACGCGAGCCCAGGTGAAATCGCCGTAATTATAAATATTGTGAGAAAAAGGTGCTTTACCCAATTCCCGAAAAGCCAATAAGCTACGCACGATACTCGGAGCCCCACATTTCATACGTGTTTTGGATGTCAACAGATCTAGCTGCACAAGCCTAAAGTTTGGTTAGCAGTAGCTGTCTTGCCCTGCAATTCAAACCATTGTTGGT
>JBKEAX010000183.1:0-6556 GCA_047972825.1 Hyphomicrobiaceae bacterium
CCAGCTTCAATTCCCGACTGATCGCCTGGTGCCGCCCGACAAGTGCCGTGGGATGAAATTGCAGGAACCTCATGGTATCGGGGATTTCTCCAGCGACATGAAGCTCGATGAGCGCCGCATCGAAGGCGATGTTATCGCGCCCCTTGCGCAAGCCAGTATCGATTACCCTGAGTGGTAGCGGCATGACAAATATTCAGCTCCAGTTATTCGGGTCGAGGTCGTCGCCCTCTTCATAATGTTCCCCTGGCTTTTGCATGCGCATCTGATGACGGATCTTGCGAATGTCCACGCTTTGAGGCGCGAAGGGGTAGCTTGCAACATTTGAGGGAGGGCTATCGCCATAAGGACGATCGCAGGCCGACACGTCGTTGGCTTCCTTGCCAGGACAGCCAGATGTGCGGAATGCGGTCCCCTTAGCGATAATGTCTTGGAGTTCACACTGGGGGATTCCGAAACAGGTGACGCGGCCTTCCTCGTCGAAGCGCATGTGATCAACCCGCACGCCCCCATAGTCGATCAAATATCGCGCCAACTGCACGCGCCGCCATTGATCGCGCGGCGTGGCCGGCAGATGATCCATCAACGAACCATTTTCAGGATAGAAACAGAACAAGTGGGAATGCCCACCCATATCAACAAGTCGCTGCACGAGATGCAGCACATCATATTCGCTTTCTCCCATGCCGACGATAATATGGGCTCCAAACTTTTCCGAACCGAAGATGTCGCGTGCCTCTTCCAGAATTTCCCAGTACTTCTGCCATGAATGCGGGCTGCTGACCCCCTTGCCGCGCGTCCGGTCGAAAATGTCCGGCGTTGCCGCATCGAGCGCGACGGTGAATATATCAGCGCCCAGATCCTTGAGCTGCTGAACGTCCCGGCGGCCCATTGTCGTTGGGTTGGACAAGATGGAGACCGGTAGGCTTGCTGGATCAATCCTGGACGTCCATGTCTTCAGCACGGTCACGGTGTCGTCATCGGAACGGGGATGTGTGATCATGGAAATGCACATGCGATGGAATGGTGTGTTGTCACCATCGCGAGCAACGATCTCAACCACCTGTTCCAGGGGTACTGCTGGCCAGTCGACACGGATGAAATTGCGGTTGGCATAATCACGGTCGGCTTCGCGGTGGCGCGCGAGACCGCAATAGGCGCAATTGGCACGGCACCCTTCGGGATATGTCAGCAGCAGATTGAGGCAACGGGTGCATCCACAGCGGTGCATCTTGCCAGTCATTATGCCCAGCGTGATGGCAGCCGCCGTCGATATCTGCACAAAGTCGGGCGAGCGCATGTGCGGAGCAAGGCGATTGTTGTTAGGCAGGTAGACGCCCTCAGGCGGCACGTTCGCCGCCTTCACGCGCCCGCCATTCTTTGCGCCAGCAGGAACAGCACCGGGGCTGCGTGGCTGCATGATTTCGAACCCATTGTAGTCGCGCCCGCCCATTCCTGTGGCAGAAGGAAGTGCGGTTTCCTGCTTCATGCAGCTCATCGCCTCATCGTCCTTACCTTTTGCAACGTCGTTTCCTAAGCTGAACCGCTTCACACTTCAGCTAAACATGCGCACTCTTCCTTTGAGCATGTTTTTCACGCTGAACCGCTTCACACTTCAGCTAAACATGCTCGGGCACCCAGTACTCGGGAAACGCAATCCAATTGCGCTTCAAGTCCGCCTCAGCGGGTTCATGTCCCGCATTATAAATATCCATCAGCGCGCGGCGGCGTGCCAGCCCCCGATCAAGCGCAGGCGCGAACAGGTCGCTCAACTCTTCGGCATATTTCTCGGCTGCGGCAGGTTCACCCGCAATGATCTGGGCGGCAGAGACCCCCGCTTGCCTGCCGGAGATAACGGCAGACGGAATACCAGCCCCGGTAACCGGATTAGTCAGACCAGCCGCATCACCCGCCAACAGCACCTGTGTTCGACCAAGCCGGCCCGCAGTTTGCCTTAAACCGCCAACGGGAATGGCGCCGCCTGTACAGCCAAGAAGTTCACTGCCAACACGGCCTTCGCTGACAAGGTGCTCGTGCAAATCATCAAGTGCCGGTTTCAAGAGATGCCGCCATGCCGGCGCGATACCTAGCCCGAGATTGGCAACCTCGCCGCGCGGAAACAACCATGCATATCCCCCCGGAATTCCTGCGGACAGAAAGATGTCCGTGGCATGGTGAGGGTGGCAAAGTCGCACCTGGATCTGGCGGGTTTCGACAAGTTCAGTGTTTTGCGAGCATATCATGCGGCCGACAAGTGAACGCGGGCCGTCTGCACCAATGATCACACTGGGTGCCACCTCAGAACCGTTGGAGAGCAGGACCACGCCGTCAGGGCGAATTGCGCGCACCAGGATACCAAACCGGCAATCAGCACCAGCCGCCAAGGCTTCATCAACCAATGCCCTGTCGAATTTTTCCCGATCAATCATCACACCAGTAAAATCGGGCATAACATGAGCGGCACCGTCACCAGCGTATGTTTCCATCGCACCGATGGGCTGGAGGCAGGATCTGGAAACCTCTCCAACTTCCATACCGATCATACGAGGCACGAATTCAGCACATTGCACGGGAACACCGGCCTGTTTTTTGCGATCAACGGCAAGCACCGAAGCGCCTGCGGAAGCTGCCGCGGCTGCCGCCTTTGCTCCTGCTGGGCCGAGGCCGACCACCAACACATCCGGTTGGATTACATTGCACATGGAGCGACCGGATTGTCCTTCACCGTACCAGTTTCAACCGAGCAACAAGCGTGCGCCTGCGTTGCGGGTCGGCCAATCGCGTTGGCCACGGCAAAGGCACCATCAGCCGGAAATGCAATGCCATCCAGGCCGGCCATCACTGCATATGCGTCCGTAATACGCTTGTGCATACCTACCGGGCGTGCACAGCCAAGGTTCAAGTTTCTGTCTGGCAGGCGGATGCGTGCTTCCCGGAAAAAGCGACCAACATCCGAAGTATCCGGCGTAGCGAACATGCCCGCCACCTTGGCGTGGAATGGCATGATAACAACCAGCACAAGCGAATGGATATTGTGGCGTGCGCAAATGTCGAGTGCGCGCACCTCACCCAGCAAGCGACCGTAATGCAGCCCGATAACGATGTGCGGCACAATGGCCATCTGCGTCGCGCACAACGCAGCGAGTGTCGCTTCGAAATCCTCAACAGGGCGATCGAGGTGATAGACCTCACGGATCGTTTCTTGCGCACCGATCACATCCATCATGGCGGTGTCGACACCCGCCGATGCCATCAGTCTGGCGCGAGGCTCATCCAACAGTGCGGAATGGATCGCAACCCTTAGATGTGGAAAGTCTCGCTTCAACCTTTCAATGACCGGGTAGTATTTCTCATACTTGATTTCGTTGCGGCGGTTGGAGCCGCCCGACAGCAGGAACCCTTGCAAGTTTTGCAAAAGAATAAGATCTCGCACCTTGCGGTCGAGCATTTCAGGGGTGGTAGCTGCAATCATGGGCTCAAGAATCGAGCCGCCGCAATGATCGCAATCCAGCGCACAGGCCCCGCCCGTTACCGAGAAGGCAGGGAACGCGTTCCTGCTGCAGCCTTTCAGTTCGGATGACTCGTAGGCACGAAACGTCGGCGTAGAAAAGCGTATCGGCTTCAGCGGTCGCACGGCAGCATCTGCCTGAAACGCAGCAACCAATTGGGCATTAAAATCCGCATCTTCAAGCGGCTCAATAGACCCAAGCTTCTCCAGCCATGACACGTCATCTCGCTGGCCATAAGCATTCAGAGTGGACTGGTTCCTGGCGGCGGATGCAAACGGTTTCATCAGGTGCCCAACTCATTGCAAACACTTCAATCCATGTCGTGCAATTCGAGATTATCAGTGAACCCAACGACGATGGAAATCAATTTCTCGTCGCAACCCTGCTCGCCCCGGTCAAGCGATGATACCGCACGCCATCCAACGCATCGGGCAATGGCACAAGGGCCAAGCCAGCCGCATTTGACACGTTATTTCCGTGCGGGAATATAGCGACGGATAAGTGTCGTCGTCGCCGGCAGGATAATCAACTGTCCAATCAGGGCGGCAAACAAGCACACTGCGGTTAGCTCACCAAACTGCCGAAGCGAGGGAAGATCCGACAGGATCGTCACGCCCAGGCCAAGTGCCAGGACGATCGTCGTCAAAATGATGGCTGGCCCGATGTGGTGCATCGTCCTTATTAAAGACTGGCGCGTGTGTTCCGCACCACTCCCCTCCTTCAACCGCATCTCTTCAAGGTGATAGCGGTTGAGGAAGTGGATTGTGGAATCGATGGCGAGCGAAAACGCGACCGTAATGGCGATGATGGACGCAAACTGCAGGCCCTGCCCTGTCAGATAAAGCAATGTTCCCGTCGCGAAGATGGGGAACAGTGATGGCAGTATGCAGGCAAGACCGGCAAGCCAGGACCGCAGCGCCAGCCCAAGGAAAATGAAGATGACGAACATGTCGCCGATCAAGCCCCAGTTCAGTTCGTCAATGAGCTTGGCGGAATTACGCGCGGCGATGGCGGGCAAGCCGGTCACGGCAATCTCATAACCGGGATGGGCGGCACGCACAGGGGCAAGCGCCTTATCGATCTCTTCCACCACGGGTAGGATCTTGGATGCATCAATGTCTGGCATGCGCGCGGTGACGAGTACAGCGTGCTCATCTTCGGCCAGGAAGCGGCGCGTCAAATGCTCAGGCAAGACCTTGACGTAGGACTTGAGTGTATCTGTGCCCGTTTCGCCTGCTTCAGCCAGCCAACGGCGCAAGCTTTCCAAGGACCACACATTACCCAGGCCGGCGCGATGTTGAAGAATGTCGTGGGCTTCAGCGATGACTTTCAGGGTATCATCGTCATATAGATTGTGCTCCGGCCCGAACGTTATCATCACATGGACCGGATTTGCGCCCGTTAGTTTCTGGTCGAGCTTGGCGGTGCCTGCCAATGCCTGTTCCTTGTCGGGCACTTGGTCTGCCAAGCGATACATCGGCACGAGCTGCGTGTAGGCAAGCCCTGTCAACACCACTGCTACGACACCCAAGCCCGAGAAAAACACCGGCCACTGCGAAACCCCCGCGACAATTCTTTCTGTCACATGCTGCAAGACACCGACGCCCCCCTCTTCGTCATCACGGTTGCCAACACGCGATGCAGGTTCCTGACGAACAAGAAGCGCTGCAAGGGTGGGCACGACGACAGCCACAGCGATATAGGAGATGCTGACGGCCATCAGCGCCGCGGTGCCAAAGGTTTTGATGAGTGCGCTATCGGCAAACTGGAAAGAGAGAATAGCGATAGAAGCGTTCATGGCCGTCAACAGACAGGCTGGAGCCACATCCAGCACGGCATCCTTGGCAGCCTGCAATCTGTCCACGCCCATCAGGATCGAGCGCCGGACAGAAAACACCAAGTGCATGGAATCGGAAAAACCGGACACCAGGATCAGCGGCGTAATGACGTTGATGAACAGGTTCAAGCGGAAATCAAGCGCACCAACAGCACCCAGCGTCCACAGAATCGCAATAGCCGGCCCTGCCACCGCGATCAGCGTCAACGATATGCGGCGGAAAAAGAGGTAGGCCACAACAAGGCCGACGATAAAGCCCAGGCCGTTATAGATCAGCCGGTCACGCTCCACCGCATTTCTGATCTCAAGCTGCATCACCGGCGCACCGGTCAGCTTGGAGTTGAGCCCCGATCCCTTCAACTCTGTATCAACGATCTGCTGCAACCCGCCGATGATTTCACGTGCACCACGTTCTGCAACGACATTGCGGTCCAGCGAGATCACCATCAGGGCCAACTCGCCATCATCAGACAAAAACTTGCCAGCGACGATGTCGTTGGTTTTCAGGCGCTCAATGAGTTTGTCATAATCCGGTCCTTCGGGCAGGTCCTCAGGCACAAGCGGCGGCGCATAACCGTTGGCGTCGGGCTTGTCGCGCGCTGACAGCATCGAGATGATGCCGTTGACGCCCTCAGCCAGATTGAACTCGATGGCGAGATTGGCGAACCGTTCCAGGTTATCGCGCGACAGAAGCGTTTTACCGTCGACCACAACCAGCACATCGAACTCACTGGAAGGAAATCTCCGGTCGATTTCCTCGTACTGGCGGAATTCCTTGGTGTTGGTGCGAAACAGCTCCGAGAGTGAATCGTCCACCTTGAGCCGCATGACCCCGACAACGGCCAGAGCCGTAACGATGGAAATGATGATCAACGATACGACAGGCGCCTTGAGTGCTATCAAACCCAGGCGATCGAGGCCGAATGAAAACCGGTAAGCACGGCGTGGCTCATCGCTCATGGGTTATTGCTCTCCTCCGCGCTGTGCGCAGTCATAATCTTCGCAGTCGTTGTTCCTACCGCTGCAGTTTTGTGAATGTGATTTTTGCAGCTGTGTAGACTCGATTCTCGCTGGTGGGTGTGCGCACGTTGCCTTGGCCCTGAAGCCAACGCAAGAACCAGCGGGCAGAACGCCACGATTGCTCGCCAGATCACTTCGCTAATCGACATACCGTGGCACGAATACAATGGTGCGCAGGACTGGATGCCTGCCG
>JBKEAX010000190.1:0-3043 GCA_047972825.1 Hyphomicrobiaceae bacterium
ATCGGGCGTCCAGCGATCCGCGCCCCACATCAGGTAATCGTTCAGAGTGGCAAACGGACGCGGCGCGGCCGGATGATAAAAGCCTGTCGGCAAGACAGGCGCGGGTTCAGGCATTGCGTGAGCGTCGTGCGCGCCCGCCGCAAACGCGGCGAAGAGGGACCGGACGTTCTCCTCCCCGCCATTGGCATAGAAGCCGATCAACGGCCGGGCCTGCTCCGCAGAAATGTTTCCAAAAGCTGGCGGTCCGCCACCGATTCGGATCCATGGAACTTGAGAGTCCCGCAGCGCCGCCCCGACATGCTGTTCCACCTTGGCCATGTCCATCGGGCGAGGTGTGTCAAGGATCACAAGGTCGATGTCCTTGATCCAATCCTCGGCCTTGCCCGGTGCGCTCTCAACATAGAGGTGATCCAGCTTGAGGCCGGATTCGGCCGCGATGACGCTCAGCTTTTCCAGCTTTCCCGATAAAACGAATTCATCCGTAATGACGCGAATATGCAGCGTCGGCGCAGGGGGTGTGCTTGCTCCAGTCTCGGCCCGCGCCGAATGCGTTTGCGCAATCAGGCCAGCGGCGGCGAATAGAAGCAGAATGGCACGCAAGCCCGATGTCATCACACTTGTCCTTGAACTTATGGCCAAGAGGGCCTCCCGCAAGCAGAACCAAGCCCGGCCAGATGAGAGGATCCGGTCGGGCTCGACGACAATGGCGCGCAAGATTGCTGCGGTCGGCAGCAGCAGCCCCCGTCATCCCTCAAAACCGCTTCGTGATGCCTCCATAGAAGGCGCGGCCATCGCCCAGACGCACGGATGGCGATGCGACGAGCGGAGCAAACGGTGACCCGCCAGTGCGCAGGACCGTGGGCGTTGCGGCGAAGTCCGCCACGTAGGCCTCGTCCGTCAGATTGTGCCCTTCAATGAAAGCCGACCATGACTTGTCGGGTGATTGCCAGCCTAGCTTCGCGCCCAGCAGCGTGTAGTCGGGGACGACGAACGCAACGCCGCCGGAGCCGTCGAACGTCGTCCGCCGCTCGCCCATGTAGCGCATGTTGACCGAACCGAAGAAGCCAGAGGCATGCTTATAGCCGAGTTCCGCGAACACCTGATGTTCCGGAATAACCGGTAGGCGCTGGTTCCCGAACTCGGCGTCACCGTCGAAGCGGAAATCCGTGTAGTTCCAGACGAGGTTCGTAAAAATGCTGTCGCCGCGATCCAGAACATCGACAAACGGCACCGCCTGAATGCCGACCTCGATGCCATCGTGCACGGTCTTGTCGGCGTTGAAGGCGACGGTGTTGCTCGATGAGCAAACCGCTGTGGCGCACTTTGTCAGGATCTCATCGCGAATCTTCATGTGATAGAGCGTCACGTCGTACTTGAACCGCTCCCATCCGCCGCGCATGCCGATTTCCCACGTCCATGCAGTTTGTGCATCGAGCTCCGGGGCAGTGGCGCCATAGACCGAGAACAAGTTCGCAAAATCAGCCCCGCTCGGCACTTCGTAGCTACGCGTGACGTTGGCAAAAAGAAAGTGATTGCGTCCATACTCCCAGTTCGTCCCAACCTTGGGATTGAGAGCTGCAAAGTCGCGGTCGTATTCGAGCAAGGCTGCGGCCCGGCCCGGCTGTGGCGGATTGTGGTACTGTGGTGGTGGTCCCATCGGATTTGTTGGCGCAACCGCACCACCTGTGTATCGGTCGTCGAGGACGCGAGTCGTGTAGACGCCCTGCAGGCCAGTAAACAAGCGTACCCGCGGCAGGATTTCGATGGCGCTCTCCGCGTAGCTCTCCACCAGCCACGATCCGAAGTCCCAATCGTAGATCTGCTGGCCCTTGTCACGCCCCTCGTTCAGATGCCGGAAGCGGTCGAAATCGCCCGACGTGTATCCAACGCGCACGCCGGCGACTAGCTCTGTCGGCAGGCCCGCGATCCGCGTCTGATGCTCGATGCGGCCGGAGGCCCC
Organism: Hyphomicrobiaceae bacterium; assembly: GCA_047972825.1. GTDB lineage: Bacteria > Pseudomonadota > Alphaproteobacteria > Rhizobiales > Hyphomicrobiaceae > JAEUMD01. Next base: position 1,961 of record JBKEAX010000190.1, read on the forward strand.
AAAATCCTTCCAAGCGTAGTCGATGATTCCCGCCATCGGAACGGGGAGATGTGCGAGGGTGGTGTGCAAGAAGTAGCCGCCGATCTCGTAGGTCGTGTCGCCATCGCGGATGGTGGTGCGGTTGGCAAGGCGCTGGTACTCGAAGTCGAGGTGGGCGTTGTAATAAGTCCCCCAGCTTGGAATACCCCGGCGATCGCTCTCGAGGCTGCTCAACGGAATGGAATCGCCCATGTCCATGTTGGTCTCACCGACCGCAAAGAACGTTCGCGATTCGACGTTCGCGTTCGGGCGCCACCCGATGTTGCCGCTGAAGCGGTAGTTCTGTTCTTCGGTGTGGATCACGTAGCCTTCGTTCTTGAGCCACGATCCCTGCAAATACCAGTCGAACGCGCCGTTATCGCCGCCGTGCTCAAGTTGTGTCCGGATGTTGCCGTAGCTGCCGCCTGATAGGGTGACGGCGGTGCCGGGCGCGGTCCGTCCGGTCTTGGACACGAAGTTAAGCGCGCCGCCAGTCGCGATTGCGCCGTAACGCAGGCTGTTGCCGCCGCGATAGACTTCCAGATAGTCGGCGGCGTTGACATCGATGAGCTGATTGGTGAGGCCCGCTTCGGTGCGTCCGAGAGGGAAACCATCGAGATAGGCGCGGATGCCGCGGCCATTACGGCTGCCGTCCGAACCGATATCGCTGCCGCGCATCGAAATGAATGCGCTTGAGCCTGCGCCTCGCTGGGTGACGAAGACACCCGGCACCGAGGAGAGAACATCGCCCGGATTGACGAGACGCCCGGGTTCGCGTGCTGCGACAGGGACGACGACTTCGGCCCCTGGACGACGGATGAAACGCTCCTGCTGGGCTTCCATCGGTGGTGGATTTGCGCTTGCCGGCTCGGCAGCGACTTCGGTGGCGTCAGAAAAGGCGTCGGCCGATGAGGTCGTTGGGGCCGCGACGACGATGCCTTCCAAAATCACGGTCGTTTGATCGGTGGTTTGTCCCGCCGCCTGCTCAACATGAGCGATCACAGCCGCAACAGCGGCACATACAGTTGCGCGAATTTTCACCGACCTATCCCCCACAACCCACAA
>JBKEAX010000212.1:0-4051 GCA_047972825.1 Hyphomicrobiaceae bacterium
TCATGTGCACGGGCGAGGTGGAAATGAAGGTGTGGATGCGCGGCTTCACCGCATGCTTCACAGCCTCGCCCGCCCGGTCGATATCCTTGTCGCCAGCCCGCGCCAGCCCGGCAACGCTCGCCCGCTTGACGCGCTTGGCAATCGCCGAGACGGCCTCGAAATCACCCTCCGACGCGATCGGAAACCCCGCCTCGATGATGTCGACGCCCATCTGGTCGAGACAGTCGGCCACCTCCAGTTTTTCTTCAAACGTCATCGTCGCTCCGGGGCACTGCTCGCCGTCGCGCAACGTTGTATCAAAAACCAAGACACGATCTGCCTCGCTGGGCACAATCTGCGTCGGGCCATTGTCGGATTGGGGCCCGGTCGTGTTTGCCATGGTCGTTCTTCCTTGCCTTCGCCAGCAACGCTCTCGCGCTGGCCTGTGAACCCTCGGTCTCTTGACGATATTCCCCTGAGCTTGCCCGGATTTAAAAACCGGGCCCCGGTCAACTCAGGGGCCTGTAAGGAGAAGGAGGGTTGGACGCAAAAACGGTCCTGGCAGCCGCAAACGCCCCGGCAGATGAGCTGCGGGCGCCGAAAAATCCATTGATGTCGAGCCCTTAGGCCTCTTCATCGCGACAGATCCAATTCACTGCAAGCCGATGCGCGTAACTTCACGGGCATTCTGCGGAGCTTTTCCCCGCAACATAGTGTGCCAATTAGCCGAACGGAGGGTTAATAGGCAAGTAGAAAGGAAAAAACGGAGCTGAAACGAAACATCATCAAACCGTGAGCTTACCTTCCGCGATGCGCACCGCATGGCCGCCAATGCGCACAATAGTCAACTTGCCGCCCTTGATGACAAGGGTCAGCACAATGTGGCTTGGGCGGCCCATTTCATAGCCCTGCTCGACGATACGCTTGTGGGTGCCGTCGAGATAATCATCGAATGTAAACGCCGCCGCCGCGAACCCGACAGCCGCCGCGCCGGTTGCAGGGTCTTCTGGAACGCCCACCTCGGGCGCAAACATACGCGCGTGGAAAGCGCTCGTCGTATGCACACACTGGCGGGTGTAGGTATAAACCCCCATGCAATCCAGCGGCGTAATGGTTTTTTGCCATTCGCTCATGTTGATACGAATACGACTGATCGCCTCTTGGCTGGCGATTGGCACATGCAGGAAGTTCGGCCCTGCCGCAACCAGCATCGGTTTATGGTTTTCAAACCCAATCTCCCGCGGCAATAGGCCAAGCACCGATGCGATTCGCTCATTGCCCGGCGCCTCCCCAACAACCTCCGGTAGCTTTGGCGCATCAAATTCTGCAAATGGGGCACGCTCCGCTTTCGCGCGCACACCCACGCGCACCGTGCCAATGCTCTCTTCCAGCGCTATGATCGCATCCCGCTCACCGTTTACCGAAGGCGTGCGAATATCTGCCAGGAGTACCGCAGTCCCCACTGTCGGATGGCCCGCAAAGGGCAGTTCCCGTTCGGGTGTGAAAATACGCAAACGGGCCGAATGCATCTGGTTCTCCGGCGGCAGAACGAATACCGTTTCGGAAAGATTGAACTCCCGCGCTATGGCCTGCATGGTCGCCGAATTGAGCTCTTCCGCATCAAGCACGATCGCCAGCGGGTTGCCGCTGTAGCGTTGATCGGTGAAAACATCGAGGATGTGGAAATCAAGTTGCATCTACCTGCCTTGTTTCGTTTTGCGGCGGCAATTTGCATGAAAGGTGCCTCTGCTCCAAGCAGGAAAGTCGGCTTTAGGCCGATTTCACGTTCAGCAGAGCAACAGCGCGGCGGCAAGATGTCGTGTCGCGGCAGCACCCAAGGTCGCAACAAATGGTGCGTATCGTGCGTAAACTCCAATCTGACTGCCACGCATCACACCAATTGGTTTGGACCCCACCCGCCTTGAACGCCCTGTCTTCAACGATTGAGTATCGAATAAAATAGGCCCGGCCGCCAACATGCAACCGGGCCGCGCGCCAACTTCACGGGCCATACCTCAGGTGCGGCATTCTGCTGGTCAGTTGAGTTTTGCTTTTCCAGCCTCGCTGTCACCTTTGTCCTTGGCTTTGGCCAGTTCCTCGCGCTCGCTGAACCGCTTCAAATGAAAGCGCTGAAAGTTGCGATCCGTCTCATAAACCTTCATGCGTACCCAGGTAAACATATCGTAGAATGTACCAGGTCCGATTCCCAGGTTCATGCGCACGACTTCCAGCGGCGCACCCCACTGGCCTTTCAAGTCTTGAATGTCTTCCTTGAAGAAAACGACCGTCGGCGTGAACATGATACCCCAGCGTTCGGCCAGCTTCTTTTCCGTCAGCTTGGTTCCGTCGAAATCGGTTACTTCGCGGGAACCCCACATGTCGAACTGGATAATCTCGAAGTTCTGGCGGACATAATCATTGATGTAGCGCTTTTTCAGGACCTCGGTGTGCATCTTGATGCAATAGACGCAACCGCGCTGCTCGAACACGATAGCCAGCCGCTTGCCCTTGGCTTTGGCCTCGGCAAAGTCCTCTTTGAGGTCGAAAAACGAATTGACGAACCATTTCTGGTGATAGATGCCATCGTCTCCCTTTTCTGGAACGACAGCGGGTTCGTCCGCACCAATGGCGGGAGGCATCTGAAGCGCCACATCTGCGTTCACTGGGGAGCTGGCATACGGTCCCGCCAACAAGAGCAAAAGGCATCCCGACAAGAGTGCGCAACCACCGAGCAAACGGGACCAAGATAAAGAACCAACAGCACATTCGGTTTTCATAGCCAAGCCTTTGATCGTTTCCACAGTGACAGCCTAACGCAATTTTCACACAGCCGCCAAGGCACCCCCATACCAACTGAACCGAACGCTACGTTCCAGACAAGAGAATTGAGATAAAACGAGCAACGATGACGCAAAGGAACAATGCAAACGCCTGTTCCAGCCGCCGTTTGGGTATGCCATGTGCGAGCCGCACGCCAACAGGTGCCATCAGGACACTCATAGGGATTATAAGCGCTGCACCCAACAAACTGACATAACCGAGCGAGAAGGGCAGCGTGCCTGCAACACCCCAACCGGCCCATACAAACCCGAGCGCACCTGGAATCGAGATCAGCGGCCCAAAGCCTGACGAGGTTGCAACCGCCTGTAGTACCGAGCGACCGTAAAGCGTCATGAAAGCGACGATAAAAGCTGCCCCCCCAATGGAGATCAGCACGGACACATAGCCCACGAAGACAGCGTAAACCTCAACAATGCGGCTTGTAGGGATCTCGGTGCCGAGTTGCCAATCCTCACGACCGAACCAGAGCTTGGCCGCCATAACTGTCCCGAATACGACCCAGAACCATTTCAGCGCTGTACTCGACACATAACTCGCTGTGAAAATGCCCAAAATGACGCCCGTTACCACCCATGGTCCCATCCGTTTCACCAACGCCATGTCAACCGCGCCCTTTGCCTTGTGAGCGGAGAAGGATCGCAACGACGTTGGAATGATGACAGCCAGTGACGTCGCCAACGCCATGTGCATGCGAATGGCGGGATCGACGCCTAGCGCGGTGAAGGTCTCGTAGAGAACCGGAACAAGAATGCCGCCTCCACCAATGCCGAGCAATCCCGACATCAAGCCGACCAAGGCACCAGCCAAGACCAACGCCCCCACCAGGACGACCAGATTAGTCCCTGTTACTGCGAACTCAGCGCCCATGCTCTTCTTCTTTCTTGAGACATACTCTGGACTGTCTTAGACCAATTGTTATTGTGTCCGGACCCTAAGGCAAGAACCTCGGAAGCAGCCAAATTAGCCAACCTAGTGGCCTATCGCGCCTTAGTTGATACCCAGCGTGCGGCAACATTGATCAACTAAGGCGCGACGCCACACTAGCCTTGCTCTGCACCAACTGTGTAACAGGAAGGGGTTTTTGCCTCCTGTCTGGAGAGGCTGCCTTCGGCAATAGCCAACGCTTCCCGCAACACATCCACGCCGACATCTGGCCCAGTCCCTCTTTCGCTGAGATGACGGCGGTAAGCGCGGGCGCGCGGCTGGCCATGATAAAGGCCCAACATATGCC
>JBKEAX010000615.1:0-2181 GCA_047972825.1 Hyphomicrobiaceae bacterium
CAGTGCTGGAGCCGAGCCGTAGCGCTTGGGGCTGTTTCGATCGCAGCGCTCATGGTGGCGGGGTGTGCGTCCACGCCGCCTTCCACATCGTCGTCCAGGTCGCAGACAGCTTCACTTTTTCCACCGTCAAAAGTTCATGTGCCGGCAAGTCCGCGGGTTGCCCAGGGCAGGCACATTCCGCGCGGCGGAGGCGTTTTTAAGGTTGGCACGCCCTACAGTGTCGCTGGCAAATCCTACGTGCCCCGGCATGAACCTGACTACGATCGCGTCGGCGCGGCGTCCTGGTATGGCGATGCCTTCCATGGCCGCAAGACTGCTAACGGTGAAGTTTTCAACAAGCATGCTTTAACGGGCGCACATCCAACGTTGCCGATGCCGTCCTACGTCTACGTGACCAACCTTGTGAACGGTCGCACGGTATTGGTCCGCATCAACGATCGGGGACCATATTCGCGCGGCCGAATCATCGACCTTTCACACGAGGTTGCAAGACAGTTGGATTTTGAAGGCCAGGGGACCGCGAAAGTTCGCGTGAAATATGCCGGACGTGCGCCAATAAGTGGCGACAACAGCCGGGAGCGTGATTTTCTAATGCGCCAACCATGGGCGTCACGGCGCACACTCGCCATGCGGTGACTAGGGTCGACTAGGGGCCGGACCCTAAACTGGCCCAAGAAGCGTTCAGGAAGATTTTCCCAGATAAATCCGCTTCGTTGTGGGCTCAACTTGCCAACCAGGACAACAATGCAACGCTTGCATGAGAAATGTTCTCCTGGCGTGGAGAAATCACCGTTGGTTGATCCCCAAGGGAATTGACATTTCATCCTTGGAGACAGGATAGTCGCATTGTTTTTTTCTCTAATGACACATGGGCCAGCACATTGTTTGATACAGCCGCCATGCGTCGCACATGTGTTTCTCCGCTCATCACGTTGGTTGCCCTCGTCATGGGCTGCATGGTGCTGGTTTCGCCAGCCAAGGCGCAGAAATCCACGTATGTGACCAAGGCCGAGCATGCGATCCTTATGGATGCTGATTCGGGCGCCGTCCTCTTCCAGAAAGATGCCGATGAACTGACGCCCCCGGCGAGCATGAGCAAGCTGATGACGCTTGCCGTCGTTTTCAAGGCGCTGAAGGAAGGCGTCCTTAATCTCAGCGATGAAATCACGATGAGCGAGAACGCCTGGCGCACAGGTGGTGCGCCAAGCGGTACGTCGGCTATGTTTGTTCCGATCAATTCAAAGGTCACGGTCGAGGAGTTGCTGCAGGGCATTATCGTGCAATCTGGTAACGATGCCTGCATTGCGTTAGCTGAAGCACTTGCGGGTAGCGAATCTGGTTTTGCGCGCGTTCTAACGAATGAGGCGCGTCGCATCGGGCTTGAAAAATCGACGTTCCAGAATTCGACAGGTCTGCCCGCTGAAGGCCACATGATGACAATGCGCGAACTTGCGCGTCTGACCAGATTCCTGATCAAGGAATATCCAGACCGGTTCGCGATGTTTGCGCAAAAGGAATTCAGGTATCGTAAACATCGGTTCTTCAATCGCAACAAGCTGCTGTTTCTTGATATCGGTGCTGACGGCATGAAGACCGGCTACACGGAGGCATCCGGCTACGGCATCGTTGGTACGGCGGTGCAAGATGGCAAAAGACTGATCGTTGCCGTCAACGGCTTGAAATCCGGCAATGACCGGGTGGAGGAAGCGCGCAAGCTATTGGAATGGGGCTTCAGGTCGTTCGGATCCTTTGAGCTTTTTGGCGCGGATCAGGTTGTTGGCTCGGCTAGGGTCTGGGGCGGTGATCGCTTCTATGTCCCGCTGGTCGGCAAAAATGGCGTTTCTGTCGTGCTGCCCCGGTATCCGGCAAATCAGCGGTTGAGAGCTGAAATCATCTATAAGGGGCCACTCAAACCGCCGGTCCGGCAAGGCGATCAGGTCGCAACACTTCGCATCACGTCCTCTACCTCTGCGGTAAGTGAGGTGCCTCTTTATGCAAAGGCAGACGTTGGCAAAGGTGGAGTTATGCGCCAGGGCCTTGATAGTCTTATCCATCTAGCACTGGGCTGGATCCATATCGATTTGTGATCCTCATCCCTCGCATTCAGGCGCGATGCCTGCTAAACCGCGATGGATTGGGAATGTTGTCAGGAAACTAGAGCATGTTCAGCCGAAGTGTGCG
>JBKEAX010000368.1:0-4057 GCA_047972825.1 Hyphomicrobiaceae bacterium
ACGGAATGCAATGGAGACTGCGGCGTTGATCAGGATCAGTGAGGCTGCCAATACGAGATCGAACAGGCCGAGCGATACATACTGCATTAGCGCGCACCCCTCATGTGCTCATGGCGACTAGTGGCCTGTCGCGCCAAAATTGAAACATAACCGCAACCGCATACAATTTTGGCGCGACATGAAGGCCACGAGCAAAATCATTGGCGTAGTGTGGCGTTTATCGCGCCTTAGTTGATACCCAGCGTGCCGCAACATCGATCAACTAAGGCGCGACGCCACACTAGATCGCGTTCACTTTTCGCTGAATTGCGAACGCGAGCTATTTTCTTTTACTTCTCGCTGTGTTCTTCACGCCGAACCGCTGCACACTTCGGCTGAACATGCTCTAGATATCAAGCTGACGGGAACGACCAGGGTCCGGACCCAAAGGAGACGGAAAAATGGATGGTGCTGGACACTCACAACCAAGCAGTGACCCGGGTATTGTTTTTGACAACACCTACCAACGACTGCCGGATCGGTTTTTTGAAAGATTGTCGCCGACACCTGTGAAGAACCCGCAGATCATCAAGGTGAACGAAGAGTTGGCGGGGTTGCTCGGCCTTGATGCCGCGGTGCTCAGGTCCAAAGCAGGTGTTGCAATGCTGTCGGGAAACCATGTTCCAGAGGGTGCTTCACCGATTGCCATGGCTTATGCGGGACACCAGTTCGGCGGTTTCGTGCCGCAGTTGGGGGACGGTCGCGCGATACTTCTGGGCGAGGTTGTTGGGCGCGACGGTGTGCGCCGGGATATACAGCTTAAGGGTTCCGGGCCGACACGTTTCTCGCGGCGAGGTGATGGCCGGGCGGCACTTGGGCCAGTGCTGCGAGAGTATATCGTGAGTGAGGCCATGGCGGCGCTGGGCATTCCCACGACGCGCGCGCTTGCCGCAGTGATGACCGGCGAATATGTGTTTCGCGATGGGCCATTGCCCGGGGCTGTGCTTGCTCGCGTGGCGCGCGGTCATATTCGTGTGGGTACATTTCAGTATTTTGCGGCACGCGGGGATGTGGAAGGCTTGCGGCTGCTTGCAGACCATGTCATCGCGCGGCTCTATCGGGAACTGAAGGATACAGAGAACCCATATCTGGCGCTTCTGGAAGAGGTCAGTGCACGCCAGGCAACGTTGGTGGCGTCCTGGCTGCTTGTCGGGTTCATCCATGGTGTCATGAATACGGACAACATGTCGATTGCGGGAGAGACGATCGATTATGGCCCTTGCGCGTTCATGGATGCGTTCGATCCGGCTACGGTTTTCAGTTCCATCGATCAGCACAGTCGATACGCCTACGGCAATCAGCCATCGATTGCACAATGGAACCTTGCGCGGCTGGGCGAGACGTTGTTGCCGTTGATCAACGACGATCAGGACGTGGCTGTGGCGGCTGCAACCGCTGTCCTGGAGAAGTTCCCCAAGGCCTTCTCGGATGCCTATTTCAGTGGTCTCAAGAGAAAAATAGGACTTGTTGGAGACGAGCCGCAAGACGGTGCCTTGATCACACAACTGCTCGGCTTGATGCGCGAGGCGGGCGCTGATTTCACACTGACATTCCGCTGGCTTTGTGATGCGGTGAGGGATGATTCAGCTTGTGCACGCCTACATGAGATGTTTGTGCCAGGCCATGGTGATGGGCTGGCTTCCTGGCTCAGCACGTGGCGCGCGCGGGGGGCACTTGAAGCGCTTGATGATGCGGGACGCCGAGCAATGATGCTGGCAACCAACCCGCTCTATATACCGCGCAACCATCTTGTCGAAGCGGTGATAAAGGCGGCGGAAGGACAGGGTGACTTCACACCATTTGAAACCCTGCTTGAGGTTTTGGCGCGTCCGTTTGAAGAGCAGCCGGGCATGGACCGTTATGCCAAGCCGCCTCTTCCAGAAGAGATGGTGACGGCGACGTTCTGCGGCACATAACCTCAGGCACATAAAAAGAGTTTGCCCGCCACGGCATACCACGCGTCAGGGCAACTTCAGGTAGGAACATATCAGTTCATGGTTGGGACACGTGACGGGTGGCGCCCTAGTGGCGGATGCGGGCTGCTTGCTCCATTCAATGCAAGCGTTCGGATTCCTGCAACGAACACAGTTCCATTTTGCCTTGGCGTATGTGGCGCCATGGTCGGCACGTGTGAAACGGCTGAGGTCAATTCCAAGTCGTTGAATAAGTTCGTCAAGGCGACGTTCGCGTTGGGCGACGTGGTCAACCATCGGTCTGGACATGGTTGCCCCCGTCAGTGGGTTGCGCACTTTGCCAATAGCAGTAGGTCCATCGGCCAACTCGCGGATGTGGGTCACGAAACGATTCATTGTCGCTTCCATCCTATGGGCAGGTACTCAAAAAAATCTTTTTCAGGATTGCTTGACTGGTAATGGTCGCGAAACGCTTCAATGACAATAGCCATTGTTGTCGCGGTATGTAGCGAACCGTTAAAAACAATGGGCCTTGAGCCGTTCTGCGGCAAAGCAGCACGTGGTTTGGTGAGTTCTTCTTTTTTGTCAAATATTCAAAAATATGAATATTTGAATTCAATTGCTTTTTTCGTTAGATCGCGTTTATTTTTCACGGAATGGCGAACGCGGTCTATGTCAGCGCCTTCTTTTATTTCTCGCGGTGTTCTTCACGCCGAACTGCGTACACTTCGGCTGAACATGCTCTAAACGACGGGCGCTCCGTATCCGTAGCTGTATGGGACGGGGCCTGAGAACGCGATAACGTCGCCATCGTCCAGCACCACTTCTTGATTGACGACGCCACCTTGGTAGAGCCCTGGCGTAATGTCGCGGCCATTCCGTAAAACCAGGTAAATGTCATCAAGCGGAAGTGAAAACATTCGGATGATGTCGCCAACAGTTGTGCCGGCTTCAAGCTCCAGCTTGCGTACGACGCCATCGGCGCCCGAGTATTTTGCCAGGCTATTGAAAAAACGCGCCTCGATCCTGAGTGCTGTGCCGCGCGTGTTGTGACCGATCATTTCGTCTGACATCAGTTGTCTCCCGTGATTTGCTTTCACGACGAACCAAATTTTCTGTCCGAGGTCTTTGACTACGGGAAAGTCTATGCTTTTGATTGTGGGGGACGAGGCGTGCTTGACAAGTGCCACGCGGCCAATGTGACCAAAGCACCAAGCAACCAGCCGGCGAGAACGTCGCTTGGCCAATGCGCGCCGAGATAGATGCGTGATGCGCCCACGGCAATCGCGATGCCGGCTCCCATTGATAACAATGCCGTGCCCACACGGCGGTCGGCGAACTCGCGCGCGGCAATCGCTGCCAGAAGGATGTAAAGCACGGTCGATAGCATCGCATGACTGCTGGGGAAACTCGCAGTCTCAACGTTTACGGAAGAGGAGATGTAGGGTGGCCGTGCGCGGTCAAAGGCAACTTTTAGAATGGAATTGAGGATTGCAGCTCCAACCATGGAGGTTGTCAGCAGGATCGCGGGTCCAATTCTATCCATCAGCAACAACAGCGCTGCTGCCCCGATCGTAATGATTGCCAGAATCGTGTTGCTGCCGAGCGCTGTAATGTCTCGCATGGCGCCATTGAACCAGTCAGGCCCAATCGGCACGCTAGGATTGGAGGTCTTGTGCAACCAGCGGACCAGTCCGTCGTCTACGTGTTGCAGGTGGCCGTGACTCAAAAGACTAACGACGATCCAGAAGATCATCAGACCCGTAGCGCACAGCGTAACCGTGACGAGTGCGCGCCGGACCAGTGAGCTACCTGGCAACTGTGGGCTGTCGACAAAGCGGCGTGGATCCGTGGTTGATGTTCTCATCCGAAATACATGCCCTTTTGGGCTTCATGACCCATGATGGGGATTCTATAAATCCGTAGCCCTCGTCCAAATCCTTGGCACCATAACATCAACGCCCATCACAAAACCATGTCTGACAGTCGTTTCGCCTTAAATCGGGGCCGGATTTATCCGACATCAATAACGCGGCAATAAACATGATACTGCGACAGCATCTTCGCATATTTTTTGAATCTGCATTGAAACCCAATAGCAGGAC
>JBKEAX010000369.1:0-6225 GCA_047972825.1 Hyphomicrobiaceae bacterium
GGCCCAAACGGAGACCACATGGAAAGCGCTTGCTCGAACATCTGCATGTTTTTGCGCGCTTGCTCCTGGTAGGCTTCGAAGGCCGCAGCAGGGTTGCCAAAGGCATTGGCGAACTGATTACGGAACTTCTCCTGCTCCTTGGCCAGTGTCTCCAAAGAAAACTGCAGGTAGCTTGGAACCATTTTTCCAATTGAATCATCGTAGAAGCGGATTAATTGCCGCAGAAACGGGATTGGCAATAGTGTCTGCCCACCCTCGCGGCTTTCCTGGTCAACGATGATCTGGGTAAGAACTGAATGTGTAAGGTCATCGCCTGATTTGGCGTCGTAGACGACAAAGTCGCGGTCCGACCGCACCATTTGCGCCAAATCTTCCAGGGTCACGTAGGTACTTGTCTCGGTATTATACAACCGGCGGTTCGCATATTTCTTGATAACGACGGCCTCGCGTTTTTCGGCCTGGTTTTCGGTTTTGTTCAACATTGCAAACCCGTGATTTGTCCTGAGCATTTGATCCGGCAACGGCAGGCGCCTGTTGCATCGCAGAATCGTATCACGCAGGCCCGGGCCGTCAACGTCGTTTTGACGTGATTTCGGGTACGACTCTCCCCCTCATGTCTGAATTGCAGTCAGCCGGATGCTGCTGCTATCTTGCCGCCACCTGCCATTTGACAAGAAAACACGCTGCCACAGAGACCTCGGCGGCAACCCTCTATCCCATAATACAACCCCCCAAGGAGAGCATTCACCATGAGCAGTGAAAAGCAGACGATCGTGATTGCCAGCGCAGCAAGAACGCCGGTCGGTTCGTTCAACGGGGCGCTTTCCAGCGTTCCCGCACATGAACTCGGCAAGACCGCGATCCTGGCTGCGCTTGAAAGGGCCGGCCTGCAGCCGGCGGACGTTGATGAAGTCATCATGGGGCAGATCCTGACGGCCGGCGGAGGGCAGAACCCCGCCCGCCAGGCCTCCGTAGCTGCAGGCATCCCCGTCGAAAGCCCGGCCTGGGGCATGAATCAGCTCTGCGGGTCCGGGCTTCGCGCCGTCGCCCTCGGCATGCAGCAGATCCTGGACGGTTCATCCAGCATCGTCGTCGCCGGCGGCCAGGAAAGCATGAGCCAGTCACCGCACGTCGCGCACCTGCGCAACGGCACCAAGATGGGTGACCTGAAGGTGCTCGACACGATGCTTCGTGACGGTCTGATGGATGCCTTCAACAACTACCATATGGGTGTGACGGCAGAGAACGTCGCGCGCCAGTACCAGATCACGCGCGATGAACAGGACAAGTTCGCTACAGCATCGCAGAACAAGGCCGAAGCTGCCCGCAAGGCAGGCAAATTCAAGGACGAGATCACCCCCGTCACCATCAAGGGCAGGAAGGGTGATGTGGTCGTCGATCAGGACGAGTACATCAAGGAAGGCGTAACGGCCGAAAGCCTCGGCAAACTGCGTGCAGCCTTCGATCCCAAGGAAGGCACCGTCACCGCGGGCAACGCTTCCGGCATCAATGACGGTGCCGCAGTGGTCGTGCTTATGTCTGCCGAGGAAGCCAAGAAGCGCGGCATCGAACCGTTGGCACGAATCGTTTCGTGGGCCCACGCAGGTGTCGAGCCCTCCATCATGGGCACAGGCCCCATTCCCGCGTCCAAGAAGGCGTTGGAGAAGGCCGGATGGAAGCACGAGGATCTCGATCTCGTAGAGGCCAACGAAGCGTTCGCGGCTCAGGCTTGCGCCGTCAACAAGGGCGTTGGCTGGGACACAGACAAGGTTAATGTCAATGGCGGCGCGATCGCTATTGGCCACCCCATCGGTGCTTCCGGCGCCCGCGTACTCAACACGCTCCTTTATGAAATGAAGCGCCGCGATGCCAAGAAGGGCCTTGCCACGCTTTGCATTGGCGGCGGCATGGGTATTGCGCTCTGCGTCGAGCGTGACTGATAGATCTGCGGTGCGGCCGGCCCCATCACGTGCGATAGGGGGCGGCCGCGCTTTCTGGTCAGCGCATGGAATGCAGTGTGGGCCTTGGAATCATGCTTGACTGCAAACTCTGCTAGGTTGACGCAGGAATTGCCACACGATCACCAACCAAACCAGCAACACCCAGATCCATCGTCAGCCACTGCGCTGAAATAAAAAAGATGGGTCGAATGAAACAACACAAGGGAGGTTTATCATGGCACGAGTGGCCATCGTCACGGGCGGAACGCGCGGTATCGGGCACGCCATTTCCGTCGCCCTCAAGGAAAAGGGTTACAACGTCGCTGCCAACTATGCTGGCAATGATGAGGCCGCCCAGAAGTTCAAGTCCGAGACTGGCATCCCGGTCTACAAATGGTCCGTCGCCGACTACGATGCATGCGTTGCAGGTATCGCACAGGTTGAAAAAGACCTCGGTCCCGTAGACGTCTTGGTCAATAACGCCGGCATCACGCGTGACGGCATGTTCCACAAAATGTCCAAGCAGCAGTGGGACGAAGTGATCGGCACCAATCTCAATGGCCTGTTCAACATGACTCGGCCTGTTTGGGAGGGCATGCGTGCACGCAAGTTCGGTCGTGTGATCAACATCTCGTCGGTGAACGGTCAGAAGGGACAGATGGGGCAGGTGAACTATTCATCAGCCAAGTCCGGTGACATCGGCTTCACCCGTGCGTTGGCGCAGGAAGGGGCCAGGGCAGGCATTACCGTCAACGCAATCTGCCCCGGTTACATAGCCACCGAGATGGTCAAAGCCATCGACCCAGCCGTTCTGGAAAAGGCCATCCTGCCCCAGATCCCGGTCGGCCGTTTGGGTGAGCCTGAAGAGATTGCACGCTGCGTCGCATTCCTGGCGTCGGATGATGCGGGCTTCATCACCGGCTCGACGATCTCGGCCAACGGCGGCCAGTTCTTCTCCTGATTGTCTTGGAACAGACCAGAAATGCAAAGCGGGCCGGTGAACTACCGGCCCGTTTTCGTTACGTTGATCCAAAGCATGTTTAGCTGAAGTGTGCAGCGGTTCAGCGTGAAAAACATGCTTCAAAGGAAGAGCGTGTTTAGCTGAAGTGTGTAGCGATAGAGCCGTGAAGAACATGCTTCAAACAAGGATCTGGATCGCGTTCATGTTTCATGGAGTCATGAGCACGATCCAGGGTTTCAATCATCGCAGGCCGCGGCGGACAATACGCGGAAATTCATCTCCACCCATATCGTCACTCTGACCAAAGCGATCTTGAGCTTGCTGGGGGATAGCCCCGGTTGGCTGCTGCAAAGGTGGCGCGGACGACTGCGCGGCAGGCTGCGAGCCATACCAGTGGTTTCCACCAGCCGCCGTGACATCGTCGGTGCCTGTGGCCTGACCCTGCTGAGGGGCAGGTTGCGCCTGCTGCGGTTGCGTGCGAGCGGTGCGCTGCTGCGGTGCAGACGGACCGGCGAACCATGCGTCGATAAGATCAAGTTCATCCGCCGAAAGGCTGAGGCCCTGGCTTCTGCAGCGTGCAACCACAAAATTGCGGAAGCGACCAGCAAACAGTTTGGCCGATGCGCCCTGATCGAACCACGGGTCAGTTTCTGAAATAACATCGAGAACAAAACGGATATCGTCACGGCGCGTATCGACGCCATGCTCTTCCGCGCGCTGGGCGATGTTAGTCAGCGTCTGGTGACCATTGAGACCGTTCTGGTTGATCTCCTGGGCCATGACGTCAAACAGCATCCGGTATTCTGGCGGTGACAGCGGAGGAGCCTGGCAGGCCTCGTGGATGCGTGCAATCGACCGTTGGATGGCTGTAGCGCCATTATCCGCCACCCGAGGGGCAGCGTTCGCCGTCGTTTGAGGTTGCGGCTGGGACTGCATGGGTGACTGCGGTTGCTGTGACGGGGCCTTTGGCGATGACAATTGTGGTGCAGCCATAGGCGTTGCATTCGGCCTTTGTGGGATGTTGGGCTCACCTCGGTTTCCGAATTGCTGTTGCCGCTCATTGTGCCCAGGCTCTGCCGGGCGGCGCTGTTGTGGCTGAACCTGATGTGCCTCGGGTTTATGCTGGGCATCAATGTAGGTCGCGGCATGCGTGTGCCGCTCGGGCAAGCCGGCGGGAATGGCCTGCGTACTGTTGGCATGAGCCCGCTGTGTTTCATTCGGTGTTCTGAAGGCTGGCTCGTGGCGTACGTCATGCTGGTGGATGGGAGGTTGCATGGCGACTTGAGCGTGCGGCCGCTGCTGCTCGGCTTCCAGAGCACGGTCTGACATCTCCAGGCGTGGTTCAACCCGTGCCTCTTGCTGTAAAAGTGGCCCCCCAAAAGCTTGAGCAGCCATATGTGACGCCATCTTTGTTTGCGCCTGCTGGGTGCGGGCATGTTCAGCCGCCAGCTCATCTTCTGGCTCTGGCTGATGCGTGATCTGGCGGCCTGCGTCGTAAACGAAATAGGGCGGTTGCTCGTTGAGGCGGACCTCCTCAGGCAGGCCCTTCAGCAACAGGTCGCGGAAACTACCAATACCGCCCCAGGCCGTGCCGACAGTCCGATCGTGGCCGAGATTGCGCACGGCGCGATCGGCAAGCGCTTCGAGCGGCACGGGCTGACCAGTCGAACGAACCGCACTGACCACTTCCTTGATGATCTCGCGGCGCGTCACTTCGAGGTCGGCTGCTGCCGGCAGAGCCTGCTGTGCTGCAATCGACGTCGTCTCTTCTGCTGCCAAAGGCGTACGGCCTTCCAGCAACAGGCTAATCAAGTCTGATTCCCGCACTTCACCATCGCTAATGGCTGTGTAGGGGGCGGCAGTGTGATCGTTGGCGAATATCACTGTCCGCCGGGCGTGGGCACGCAGCCTATGCAGAAGCGGCGTAAAATCTGCGTCGCCGGACAAGATGATGAATTCCTCAAAATAGGTGTCGTGCGTGAGATAATCACGCACGTCCATCACCATTCGAATGTCGGAGGAGTTCTTAAGTTGTGCAGTCAGGGGCGGGCAGTCAACCACCTCGAACCCCGCGCGCAGGAAATGATGACGCACGAAGGGAAAAGAACTCATGTCGGTCGAATTATCGTGGGAATTACGCCGCGGCACGGGGTTACCATAGCAGCGGTTCATGACGATTCGCCGGTTAATATCGCTTGTTGGAGAGTTCGTTGGTGTTATCAGGCGGCCGCTCACCAGCCCCTCGACCCAAAGTGAAGCTTCTTTCGCAAAGCGCTTGGCTGCTTCCTCGTTCTTGCGCTTGAGCGACAAATAGATGTTGTCATAGTCGACAAACACCGTGCTCAAAATCGCGCCCGGCTGCTCACGCTTCATTCTGAAAGGCCCCCCGAATTCGCCTTAAGCTAGTAAATACTGACCTTGAGTTTTCCTTGAGTCGCGTTGGTGCGGCAAGCGTGGGCGGGGCACAACCAGGGAGGATCGATAGTTTTTGCGTGTTTTCAACAGATTGCTCGCAAAACTGGCCGCGAATTGAATGTGGATAATGCGTGCATAATGAATAATATGTGTCGTATTTACACCTATTGTGCAATTAGTACCTGCCACACATCGTCAGCATTGGGAGTATGGCGATTGTTTTAGGTCTATCGCCCACCAGTCATGGAGCCCACCCTGGTGCGGCCATTTCGAAACCAGAAAACTCAAAGCCAGGGGCAACGGTGCAGCCCACAAGCGTCCAGGCACCGCAGCTTTCAGCCTGTTGCCAATGGTCGGCTGGTACGATCGTCTGGGGCCTTTCACCTGCAGCAAAATCTGTTCCCAGCCGGTACCGATCAACACGTCCACCCTGAGGCGGTGCAATAACCAGATCCAGAGAAGCGCCCGCGTACCAATGCCATGTCTCCACCGCGTCGACCTTGTGCCAGCGGGAAATGATTACCGCCGGCAGCAGGAAATAGATCACGGTGGAGTGTGCTCTTGGCGTGCCTAGGGTCCGGACCCAATAGCAATGAGTCCGCAAGATCGCCAGCCGAGGCGAAAGAGGCAAGTGGACGGAGCGCAGGACCTGCCGGGCATATTCAAGCGAAGAACGCGCAGCATATTTCGTCTCGGCTGGCGACCCTCCGGGCAGCCCGGGTTTGCCCGCCTGGTGCGTTGCGCTCGCTTGGAAATCAACCAGATTTCCGGCACTCGCGCGCCTGCCAGGCAAACAAACCCGGACTGTCTTGGACCTATTGTTATCGAGTCCGGACCCTAGTGGCCTGTCGCACCAAAATTGAAACATAGCCGCAACCGCATACAATTTTGGCGCGACATGAAGGCCAC
>JBKEAX010000435.1:0-3405 GCA_047972825.1 Hyphomicrobiaceae bacterium
GCGCTGCGAAAATAGCTGCAACTTTGGCCGGGATGTTAATGGCTTGGACGCGCTGCATCGCGTCACCACTTCAATTCTCGTGTATAATGTGTTACAGTCTTACTAAATGTGGTGTGGCTAACACATTATGGGTTGTCGCGTTGCTAAATAGCAACCGCGAGCCCATACAACCAGGATCGGATGCGTCCGTCAATGTTCTTCGTAGTCTTGTCCAGTGGACATCACGGCTTCGCAGTTAGGCGGCAACGACCTGAACTGGTGGGCCATTGTGCGTCGGTTACAAAGGTTGCGGGAAGCGACCTTTGATCAAAATCGACGCTATCGACGGGTACCAAGGTGGAGGCGCAAGTCAACCGCCTTGGCTTTTTCGCGGTCCGGCAACGGGCCGTGCGTGTTGCCCGAGGTTCCGGGTAGGCCGGCACCGGGGACGAGTTGGAAGAGTGAGACGCTAATGGCCCAGAAGAAAAAGACACAGGTTCGCACTACAAAGGCCGCTGCCCAGAGCACGGCCAGCAAGTCCGCGGCCAAAACAACAAAATCAGTTAAGGCCAAGTCGTCGCCCAAGACAGCCGCTCCTGTCAAGGCAAGCACGAAAAAAGCTCCAGCTGCGAAGAAGCCTGTTGCTGCGAAAACAAAGCCCACGGCAGCTAAGAAGCCGGCAGCCACCAAGTCTCCGGCGGGCAAAGCTGCTGCTGCCAAGCCCGCGCCAGCAACAAAGGCGAAGGAAGCTGCGGCTGTACAGCCCGCTGCAGCCAAGCAAGCCAAAAAGCCGGCTACGTCGAAAACTGCAACTGTCAGCAAGGTATCTCAGGCGGCAGCCGCAGCTCCTGCCAAGGCTGCTACGAAGAAACCCGCTAAAGCGACCGCGATGGCCAAGTCTGCCGCTGTTGCTCAGGCAGCGACCAGGGTCAAGGACAAGTCTGCACCGCAGCGTGCCGTGACAGCGGCTGTTGCAGCACCTTCTGACAAGATTTCCGCACCTGCAAAGGCTGCCAAGGCCCCTGAAAAAGCCAAGGCACCGGAAAAGAAGGGACAGCGCCACGGCTTCAAGCTCAACGAACATATCGTCTATCCCGCACATGGGGTCGGGCGCATTGTCGGAATCGAAGAGCAGGAGATCGCAGGTCACTCGTTGGAGTTGTTTGTCATTACCTTCGACAAGGAGAAGCTGACGCTGCGCGTGCCGACCGGCAAGCTTGAAAGTGTTGGTATGCGTAAGCTGTCAGAAGCCGACACGGTCAAGAAGGCCATGGATACCCTGAAGGGGCGGGCGCGCATCAAGCGTACAATGTGGAGCCGGCGTGCTCAGGAATATGTCGCCAAGATCAACTCCGGCAGCTTGGTTTCAATTGCCGAGGTTGTTCGCGACCTATACCGCTCCGAGGCCCAGCCTGAGCAATCCTATTCCGAGCGCCAGCTCTATGAGGATGCGCTTGACCGCATGGCGCGCGAAATCGCCGCGGTTGAAAAGCTGGACGAGCGCGGTGCAGTGCAGCGCGTCACCGATGTGCTGTCAAAAAGCGCTCGCGGTCGCCGTGCAGCCGCGGAAGCAGAAGCTGAAGCTGAAACCGGTTCTGATCCTGATGCGGAGAAAGAGGCGGAAGCCGCTTGAAAGGGTAACGCTGATACAGCGGACGGCAAGCCATCCTGACAGGAGACGCCCGGAGCTTTGTAGCCCGGGCGTCTTTATTTGCAGTATGGCGCCTTTTGGGGCGCGAGGTGGCGTGTTTGCGGTTCCAAGCAAACGCCGCAGGGCGTATGCTCCCCAACATGCCCGACACCTTGTTATCTGAAACCCGAAGTCGCTGCCCTGATCTTGGAGAATTTCTTGAGGGCGTATGCGCTCAGCCCTTCAACTTCGAAGGGCCGGAAGCGATCGTGCACTCCAGTTACAACCACACCCATTTGTGGGCTCTGGAATGGTGGGCCGAACACCACCAATGGATCGATCTTTCTTACCGGGTGGCATTCGTTGAGAGAATTTTTGAACATTGGAAGGCGCGGCTGAAAGGCTTGGCGCCGTATCGCGTCGGCGGCTACCGCCTCTATCTCTATCAGGATCTCGCGCCGACCGTTTCTGTGGTCGCGGAAACGCCACAAGGCTGTCCCTATGGTGGCGACCTGAAATTCGTTTCTGACGTACGCAACGTCATGGAGCCCTACGTCAAGCGCCGTTGGTCAGAGAACTTCACTTCGTTTGATTGGCCAGCTTCTCACAACACGGTGCTGGCGGAAGTTGAAAAACACAGCGGGTCAATTTCCAAGCCAACAGCTGAAGCGCTTGGCGTGTCTGTCGGTCAACTGCGCACACTGATTGAACAGATGGGTTTGGAAGTTCAGGTCAATAAAATCAGAAAACGGTACAAGCGCCGGCCGGCCCTCTTTCGCGATGAGCTCGAACTTGAAACGGAACTGCTGATCTATGAGCGTCGGCTGCCTGCCGGCTATCGGTGATGGTCGCTTGGCATGCGCGAACTCGCGCGCGGCGGCCGCAACGCAGACTGAATTGCAGGTGCTCTTGTAAAGCGATTTCCGAGCAAAAGAATGTCTGTTGGACCCGTTTGTCTAGGACATGTCTCTGTTCATTTCCGACAACTGCCTACGCCGGTAACGAAGTTTATCGGAACGACATCATCATGCCTCCCAGATGCACTATCATGACAAATGTTTTGGGGCATGAAGTGCTGCATATGCATTTCGTTTTGACGTATGGCAGCGCTGAAAAAATTGCAAATTTCGTCTAGTCAGGCCCGCAGAACGTTGGCATGCCGCTCATGGTTTTGGTATGCTACCAGAAGTTTAGCTCCGGGGAGCCACTCGCTCTGGTGAACTGGAGGCAACGTCGCTGGTGAGTGGAGCACCGGCGGCGTGACATGGGGCTGCTGTAGTGATGCAGCACGAGTTACGTCGCGTAAAGGCGCGGCGTTGAGTGATGGGTTTGTAGGTATGAGTACCATCAATGACAGATGCCGAACTCCACATTGGCAGAGCCAAAACGGAACCAAGCACGAAGGATACCGGTGGCAACCCGCTGGTTGCAGCAGTGTCGCGTCTGGTTCCGCATTCAGGTATTCAATTCATTGACATACGGATTGGCACGCGCCCGCTTTCATCGACCGTCGGTAAATTCGTCGAGGATCTAGATCCTGAAGACGGTTGCGTGTTGGTGCCGCTTGTCGACCAGCCCGACTGTGACGGCGTTGAATGGCATCCCGTGACCGGCGAGCGCCTTGCACCCGCGCAAACGCTATGGGTGTCGGGCTATCAGGCGCTGGAGCCCTTTCTGGGTACGTGGTTGCCTTTGCCTTACCTCCGCTTCGCTGGCCGCGATGCAGATGGTGAAGCGCGCTTCGATAATGGTCCGACCAATTGGATTCGCGTTTATATCGAGCCTCCCGTAGAGGG
>JBKEAX010000444.1:0-2744 GCA_047972825.1 Hyphomicrobiaceae bacterium
GTTACCGGTGAGATCGCGGATGGTAAAATTATTGAAGCGATGGCGTGGATGTTTGCGCGTGTGCTGGATTAGGGTCCGGCGCGTTTCAGCCCTTGATGGTAGCATGTTTTTCACGGCTCTACCGCTCAACACTTCAGCTAAACATGCGCCCTTGTGAGAAGCATGTTTTTCACGCTGAACCGCTACACACTTCAGCTAAACATGCGTTATACACTTCGCTCTTCGGCACATTTGCCGGGTTCGCCGGCAATCGAGCCACGCGCCGTCCAGGACGGCCGGAGCGGATCGGTCCGCGCTTTATTTTCGGTCCGGGCCACAAAAAAGAACTCGTAGCAGTTGCCGCCAACCTTTTTGACGCGGAAACACCCGCCTGAAGGGTCGGTATCATAGATTGTGCAAAGCGTGCCGGTCTCAACCGACCAATTGCCCTCAGACGAGCGATGAGCGTCGGTGTACGACAGCCGACCTCCCGTATCAAAACTCTCCCTGAATTGTTGGCCGTTGCCGTAGTGCCCGTCTACCGTTGCGCCCGAAAATGCATCGCGCAACTCCTGGTCGCTCATCCATTTTTCGGCGGTAGCGAGCGCGGGCAAGGCAGCACAGACAGCAGCTGCGGTGGCAATGCCTCGAACAAGGGCGAAAAAGGGCCGTGAGCCCGATTGCGCCGGCACATGCCCCCTTGAAACCGATTGTCCGCTCTGCATCGCTCAATCTCCTGGAATCCGACGACACCCCATGTCGAGCAGGTTCAATGTTCAAAGCTCAAGCGGCTTTGCGCAAAGACACGCTTGTGATCGGCACCTGACGTAAGCCAGGACACCAACCACGGATAAAAAACAGACAAAGTTGGCGTGAGAACGGCCTGGAGCATCATGACGTCTGGCAAGCAGACAATGCAGGCTAAAGGGTCTTTTACCTCAACCTATTACTCTGATCTTTCATGTTTTTTACCTGTTTGCATGTAGCACCCATCTTCAATTCCGGTCGGTTAACGGCAAGCACCGCCCGAAACTGACGTGCTGCATGAGAAGGTTCCCGTTGGGACATAACTGCCAGAGGCGGCGGCGGTGAGCGGCTATTGAAAGTTCACCCACAGCTTCAGAATTCGCTCTGGCTTGGGTCTGCCGCGACAGATCTCCTTGAATAGTGGCGCTGGCACGCGTAAGGGATCGCTCTTACAGATACAGAGCTTTCGCCCTACAATATTGCGTCGGCCACCTCCGGCCAGCGCGCCGAAAACTGCAAGGACAATCACCATGGGTTATAAGGTCGCTGTCGTCGGTGCCACCGGCAACGTGGGCCGTGAAATGCTGAAGGTGCTCCACGAGCGCAACTTTCCGGCAGACGAGGTTATCCCGCTTGCGTCGCGACGCTCGATCGGCACGGAAGTTTCTTATGGTGACGCCACGCTGAAATGCCGTGGCCTGGAGAATTTTGATTTTTCGGGTGTCGACTTCTGCCTCATGTCGGCAGGCTCTTCTGTTGCAAAAGAGTGGGCACCGAAGATCGGCAAACAGGGCTGTGTCGTTATCGATAACTCTTCTTGCTGGCGTTATGATCAGGACGTGCCGTTGATCGTGCCGGAAGTTAACGCCGACGCAATTGGCGGGTATTCCAAGAAAAACATCATCGCCAACCCGAACTGCTCGACAGCGCAGCTGGTGGTAGCGCTGAAGCCTCTGCATGACGCGGCCACCATCAAGCGCGTGGTTGTCTCAACCTACCAATCGGTCTCTGGGGCGGGCAAGGACGCGATGGACGAGTTGTGGCAGCAGACCAAGTCCAAGTACGTGCCCGGCACCGAGGTTGAGCCCAAAAAGTTCACCAAGGAGATCGCGTTCAACTGCATTCCTCACATCGACGTCTTCATGGAAGACGGCTTTACCAAAGAGGAATGGAAGATGATGGCGGAAACCAAGAAGATCATGGACCCCAAGATCAAGCTCACCGCGACATGCGTGCGGGTGCCGGTGTTCGTTGGTCACTCAGAAGCCGTCAACCTGGAATTCGAAAAGCCGATCACGGCTGATGAAGCGCGCGAGGTCCTGCGCGACGCACCGGGTATTGCCGTTCTCGATAAGCGTGAACCGGGCGGGTATGCGACACCTGTCGAGTGTGCTGGCGAGTTCGATACCTATGTATCGCGTATTCGTGAAGATGCGACGGTTGAGAACGGGCTGGTGCTTTGGATCGTATCCGACAACCTATTGAAGGGTGCTGCCCTCAACACCATCCAAATCGCGGAGACGATGATTGCGCGCAACATGTTGAACAAGGCGGCGTAACGCAGGCGTCGGTGCACGTTTCGTCTGTTCTGCAGACGTAGGCTATAGTTCAAAAATGTGGGGACGGCCCGAGATGGACCGTCCCCGCTTTTTCTCAAAACTGCTGGTGTCGTATTTCGCTAGGTAGAGTGTCGAGATCCTCAGCGCCAGGTCGCGGAAAGCCTGCCGCAAGGCATCGCCGTTGGTCGCAATGAAGAACATCGAATCGTCGGTCGCGCATGTCGTCAGGGTCTGCACCGCCCGGCCACTCGACTTCACCTTGAAGCCGACAGTAGAGACCGTGATGCCGGCGGCTTTCATGTTGGTGCACCACGTCCGGGCCTGCGTGGTGGATGATCCGTTCGGAGCCGACCCTGTGCCGACCGGGAAACCCTCATCGTATTGCGTGTTGTATTCGCCGTCTGTCATCAGAATGGCGATCTTGCGCAGGCCTTCCTGGTTGTAGGCACCTGCACGGCT
>JBKEAX010000450.1:0-3548 GCA_047972825.1 Hyphomicrobiaceae bacterium
CAGCAGGGCCAAGCCAAGCGACGCGCGACATGGAGAGATAAGATGCTCAAGAAAAAAGTCAGTCGCACCGCGACCGGGGGGCGCCTTTCAGCAGCCGTTCGCGAGGAAGGTGCCTTTGCAACCGTCAACCGGCGTTCGTTCCTCCGTAACTCCGGTCTGGCGGTTGGTGGTATCGCTGCCACCAGCACCTTTACAGCTTCGCGTGTGCAGCCGGCTAAAGCTGCGGCACCGGCTGCAGCAAATGGCAATATCGAAATCAAGAAGTCGATTTGCACGCACTGTTCTGTTGGTTGCACGGTTATCGCAGAGGTGCAGAACGGCGTTTGGATCGGCCAGGAGCCCGGCTTCGACAGCCCCTTCAATCTGGGGGCGCATTGCGCCAAGGGTGCCTCGGTTCGCGAGCATGCGCATGGTGAACGCCGGCTCAAGTACCCAATGAAGCTCGTTGGCGGCAAGTGGAAGCAGCTGAAGTGGGACGAAGCGATCAACGAGATCGGCGACAAGATGCTGGAGATCCGCAAGTCCTCCGGGCCGGACTCGGTGTACTGGCTCGGCTCCGCCAAGCACAACAACGAACAATCCTATCTTATTCGTAAGTTCGCGGCCTACTGGGGCTCCAACAACATCGACCACCAGGCACGTATCTGTCACTCCACCACGGTTGCAGGTGTTGCAAACACCTGGGGCTACGGGGCAATGACGAACTCCTACAACGACATCATGAACTCCAAGGCGATGTTCCTGATCGGCTCAAACCCGGCTGAAGCGCACCCCGTGTCGCTGCAGCACATCTTGAAGTGCAAGGAACAGAACAACGCGCCTCTGATCGTGTGTGACCCGCGCTTCACGCGCACAGCGGCACATGCGAGCGAATATGTGCGGTTCCGGCCGGGCACCGATGTTGCGGTGATCTGGGGCATCCTTTGGCACATCTTCGAGAATGGCTGGGAAGACAAGGAATTCATCCGCAAGCGTTCCTGGGGCATGGAGCACATCCGCGAGGAAGTGAAGAAGTGGACTCCAGAAGAAACCGAACGTGTAACCGGCGTGCCAGGATCGCAGATGCGTCGTGTTGCTCAGACGCTGGCCTCGAACCGGCCTGGGACGTTGATCTGGTGTATGGGCGGAACTCAGCACTCCAATGGTAACGACAATACGCGCGCTTACTGTGTTCTGCAGCTCGCACTCGGCAACATGGGTGTCGCTGGCGGCGGCGCCAACATTTTCCGCGGCCATGACAACGTCCAAGGCGCCACTGACTTCGGCGTTCTTATGGACAGCCTGCCCGGCTACTACGGCCTGTCGGCAGGTGCCTGGAAACACTGGGCGCGCGTCTGGGAAACAGACTATGACTGGCTGTCGGCCCGGTTCGCCAAGATGCCCGGTAAAGGCAAGGATGGTGGCGACCTGCCGATGATGAACGAGAAGGGTATTCCCGTCTCGCGCTGGTTCGATGGTGTGCTTGAAGACAAAGCCAATATCACCCAGCCCGACAACACGCGCGCCATGGTGTTCTGGGGTCATGCGCCGAACTCGCAAACGCGCGGGGCGGACATGAAAAAGGCAATGGAGAAGCTGGATCTTCTCGTTGTCATTGACCCCTACCCGACGGTTTCGGCCGTCATGCATGATCGCACCGATGGTGTCTATCTGTTGCCGGCGGCAACGCAGTTTGAAACGTATGGTTCAGTGACCGCGTCGAACCGCTCACTGCAATGGCGCGAAAAGGTGGTCGAGCCCTTGTTCGAGAGCAAGGTCGACCACGAGATCATGTATTTGTTTGCGCAGAAGTTCGGCTTCGAAAAGGAGATGTTCAAGAACATCAAGGTTGAAGGCACTGAGCCAGACATTGAAGACATCACGCGGGAGTTCAACCGCGGCATGTGGACGATTGGCTACACAGGACAGTCGCCCGAGCGGCTCAAGGCTCACATGGCCAACCAGCACACTTTTGACAAGGTGACGCTCAAAGCCAATGGAGGGCCATGTGACGGGGATTATTACGGGCTGCCCTGGCCGTCATGGGGAACAGCTGAGATCAAGCATCCCGGCACGCCTATTCTCTACGACACCTCCAAGCCCGTGGCGGAAGGCGGCTTGTGCTTCCGCGCTCGTTTTGGCGTCACCGCGCCAGAGCAGTGGGCGAAGGGTAACGCCGATGCGGATAACCTTCTGGCGGTTGAAAGCTGGCCTCAGGGTTCAGAAATCGAGGACGGCTATCCCGAGATCACCTACGCCATGCTCGACAAACTGGGCTGGACCGGCGACCTGACCGCGGAAGAACGGGCTTCGATAGAAAAGGTCGCGGGCGGCAATGACCCCGAAAAGATGGGCAAGGTGAACTGGAAGATCGACATTTCTGGCGGTCTGCAGCGCGTTGCCATCAAGCATGGCTTGGCACCATTCGGGAACGCCAAGGCACGCACTGTCGTGTGGACCTTCCCCGATCCTGTGCCGCTGCATCGTGAGCCGCTCTATACGCCGCGTCGCGATCTCGTCGACAAGTACGCGACGTTCAAGGACCGGCACATGCATCGCCTGCCGGTGATGTTCGAATCGATCCAGAAAAACGACTTCTCGAAAGACTACCCGATCGTCCTCACGTCCGGCCGTCTGGTCGAGTACGAGGGCGGCGGCGAAGAGACACGTTCCAACCCGTGGCTTGCCGAGCTGCAGCAGAACATGTTCGTCGAGGTCAACCTGAGGGATGCCAACAATCTTGGAATCCGCGATGGCGAGATGGTCTGGGTCGAGGGCCCGGAGAAAGCCAAGGTCAAGGTCATGGCCATGGTCACTGAAAGGGTTGGCCAGGGCGTAGCCTTCATGCCGTTCCACTTCGGTGGCTATTTCCAAGGAAAAGACCTGAGGTCGAAGTACCCAGAGGGTGCCGATCCCTATGTGTTGGGTGAGGCATCAAACACTGCACAGACCTACGGGTACGATTCCGTTACCCAAATGCAGGAAACCAAAACAACGCTCTGCAAGATCTGGAGGGCCTGAATCATGGCACGTATGAAGTTCCTCTGCGACGCCGAGCGTTGCATCGAATGCAATGCCTGCGTCACCGCATGTAAAAACGAAAACGAGGTGCCCTGGGGTGTAAACCGCCGGCGCGTCGTCACCATCAACGATGGCAAACCTGGTGAGCGTTCCATCTCGGTGGCATGCATGCATTGCTCGGATGCACCGTGCAAGGCGGTCTGCCCTGTTGATTGCTTCTACCAAACCTCAGAAGGCGTGGTGCTGCACAACAAGGACCTGTGCATTGGTTGCGGTTATTGCTTCTATGCCTGTCCGTTCGGCGCACCGCAGTTCCCGCAAGCGTCCAACTTCGGTTCACGTGGCAAGATGGACAAATGCACCTTCTGCAACGGCGGGCCCGAAGCCAACAATTCTGAAGCCGAGTTCAAGAAGTACGGGCGTAATCGTCTGGCTGAAGGCAAGCTTCCGCTCTGTGCAGAAATGTGCTCGACCAAGGCGCTGCTGGCGGGTGATGGCGACATCGTCTCCAACATCTACCGCGAGCGTGTCGTTGCCCGCGGCTTTGG
>JBKEAX010000538.1:0-5895 GCA_047972825.1 Hyphomicrobiaceae bacterium
TGTGCGCGGGCGGCTTCGACGGTTTCATCTGCCAGATCAATACCGGTGACGTTGGCGCCCATCCGTGCCAATGGCTCTGAGACAAGGCCGCCGCCGGAGCCGATGTCGAGCAGGTTCAGGCCAGTCAGGGGACGCAAGCCTTGGCCCGACAGGTTCCCCGACAGATTCAGTGCTTCAGTTGCGGCAGTCCGGATGAACGCGAGGCGGATGGGGCCGATCTGATGCAGCGGGCGAAATTCACCGCCTGGGTCCCACCACCGCTGCGCAAGTGCGGCGAAGCGGGAAACCTCGGCCGGATCGACATTTGCTTGGCCGGTGCTGGCGCCCAGATTGGGCAATGGTGTCTCATTCGTATTCATTAGCCAGCAGATGGCGCTCGCCCGTGCCACCTGTCAAGCTTTCGGTCGTACGGGGGCTGTGCAGTGGTTGCGGTCTCGTAATGTTCCGGTTAAGAGTGCAAGCCAGCAAGGGATTTCTAACATTCATCCGGTTTGGTTTGGCAAGGTGTTGAGGTTGCCTTTTCTCGCGGCGGTGGTCCACGCCTCGCGGCAGGTGGCGAGCCCGGTGTTGGGTCTGCCACATAAGGGCAGAGGTGTGATTTTGCGCTGAGCAGCGGCGCTGGGCGGGCAGTGAAACATGGCAGTCGTGGTGATGAAATTTGGCGGCACCTCTGTCGCCGATCTTGACCGCATCCGAAACGTGGCGCGACATGTCAAACGCGAACACGATGCGGGCAATAGCGTTGCTGTCGTTGTGTCGGCGATGGCGGGAACGACCAACCAGCTCGTTGGCTGGGTTAACGAGGCTTCGCCCAAATATGACCGGCGCGAGTACGATGCGGTGGTTGCAACGGGTGAGCAGATTACGGCTGGTCTGCTGGCGATTGTTTTGCAGGACATGGGCGTGAAGGCGCGCTCCTGGCAGGGCTGGCAAATCCCCGTTGAGACCAATGCCGCGCATGGTTCGGCACGCATCAGCAATATTGATGGCGAAGCGCTGCAGGCGCGGGTGGAAACGGGCGAGGTGGCGGTCGTTACCGGCTTTCAGGGCATTGAGCTGGAGACGGGGCGCATTGCAACGCTTGGTCGCGGGGGATCAGATACCAGTGCGGTGGCTATCGCCGTGGCTGTCAATGCAGATGTCTGCGACATTTATACGGACGTGGATGGTGTCTACACAACTGATCCGCGCATCGTTCCCAAAGCGCGCCGCCTGCCCAAGATTTCCTATGAAGAAATGCTGGAGATGGCTTCTCTGGGTTCCAAGGTCCTGCAAACCCGCTCGGTTGAGCTTGCCATGGTGCACCGGGTTCGGTTGCGTGTGCTCTCCAGTTTCACCCCTCCGGAGGCTATGGCTGCGGTCAATCTGGAAGGGCTTGCCGACATTGGAACAATCGTTACAGACGAGGACGAAATCGTGGAACAACAGGTCGTCAGCGGGATTGCCTACGCGAAAGACGAGGCCAAGGTTACAATCGTCAACGTAGCCGACAAGCCGGGCGTTGCGGCGCGAATTTTCGGGCCGCTTGCCGATGCCAGCATCAACGTCGATATGATCGTTCAGAACGTGGCTTCGGACGGAAAGCGGACTGATATGACTTTTACGGTCCAGGCTGCCGAACTTTCGCGCACATTGGATGTTTTGAAGGCGGCCGAGGCGGACATTGGTGAATTTGAGGTCCGAAGTTCAGATGATGTGGCCAAGATTTCGGTGATCGGGATTGGTATGCGATCGCATGCCGGTGTCGCCGCGGAGATGTTCAAGGCATTGTCAGAAAAGGGAATTAACATCCTGGCGATCTCAACATCCGAAATCAAGATCAGCGTCCTGATTGATGCGGCCTATGCTGAATTGGCAGTCAGGACGCTCCATTCCATGTATGGTCTGGATGCGGCGTGAGGGTTTTGCGCGGGGGTAAGCAATTGAACTTGCTGTAATTCCGTAGTGTTTTTTGGGTTAGGTTGCCGACCATGCTTGGCCGGGTATGCCTTTTGCATTTTCCATCAACCGATTGCACACGGGCTATTGATTTGGGTGTCAGCGGATTACCTTGCAATCAACTCCGTAGGGTACCTCTTCTGTCAAAATCGTCCCGGGTGGTTTGATCCCGGCAATGCGGTGGGTCATGCAAAGAAGGCGTAGTGACAAGCCAAATATATCCACGTCGGAGCCGGCGCTGCGCATCATCATGCGCCGGCTGCGTGAGATCATGGCCGAGGCTGGCGATGGACAGTCCAGGTTGGACAAGATCGTGCGCCATGTCGCCGGTGTCATGGTTGCAGAAGTCTGCTCCATCTACTTGAAACGCCGCGACGGCTCCCTGGAATTGTTCGCAACCGAGGGGTTGAATCCTTCTGCAGTTCATACAACCAGGCTGAAGAGGGGCGAAGGTCTCGTCGGTCGTTGTGCGGAGCTGGGCATCACAATCAATCTGCCGGATGCGCAAAAGCATCCAGCGTTCTCTTACCGTCCGGAGACTGGCGAGGAGCAGTATCACTCTCTGCTTGCGGTGCCGATCCTGCGCAGTGGGCAATTGCTTGGCGTGCTCGTCATCCAGAACCATGCCTTCAAGGAATATTCCGAAGATGATGTGGAGACGTTGCAGGCTACCGCCATGGTGGTGGCAGAGCACCTGGTCTCCGGCGCGGTTGCCAATGCGGAGGCGGATGCAGAAATCTCGCGCTCCCTGGCTGCGGTCATCAAGGGCGAAGTGCTGTCCGATGGTATTGCGCTGGGGCATGTGGTTTTACATGCGCCGCGCATCGTGGTCACCAAGCTGACAGCGGATGATCCAGTCGCGGAGATGAAACGTCTGGAGGCTGCGATTGTTGAATTGCGATCCGGCCTCGATGAGATGTTGGAGCAAGAACAGGTCGCTAACGATGGTGAGCACCGCGATGTGCTGGAAGCGTATCGCATGTTTGCCCATGACCGGGGCTGGGCACGCAGGTTGCGGGAAGCAGTACAAAGCGGACTGACGGCTGATGCAGCTGTGGAGCGCGTGCAAAACAGCTCGCGGGCCCGCATGTTGCGCAACGCCGATCCCTACTGGCAAGAACGGCAGCGCGATTTCGATGACTTGTCGGATCGCATGCTTCGCATCCTGGCTGGGCATGCGAGTGGTTTTCATCCGCAGCCAGAAATGCCCGCCGATACAATTTTGATTGCGCGCAACATGGGGCCGGCAGAGTTGCTCGATTACGATCCGGCAAAGTTGCGTGGTTTGGTCGTGGAGGACGGGAGCGCGCAAAGCCACGTTGCCGTTGTTGCCAAGGCGCTTGGCATTCCTGCGGTCGGCCAGGCTGTTGGGGTCGTCGAGCATGTCAGTTCTGGAGATAATGCAATCATCGACGCAGAGACCGGTGAGGTATATCTGCGCCCGCTGCCCGACGTCATGGCGGCGTTTTCCGACAAGGTCAGGTTCCGCGCCCGCAGGCAAAAGAAATTCGACGCGCTACGTGATTTGCCATCTGTGACCAAGGATGGAAAGCGGATCGAGCTGAATATAAATGCCGGACTGCTTTACGACTTGGCGCATCTGGAGGAATCAGGAGCCGATGGCGTTGGTCTTTTCCGGACCGAATTGCAGTTCATGGTTTCCCATACGTTGCCGCGGCTCGAACGCCAGGCTGAAACCTATCGCCAGGCAATTGCTGCAGCGAACGGCAAGCCGGTGGTGTTTCGCGCGCTGGATATAGGCGGCGACAAGGTGTTGCCATACCTGCGGCAGGTGAAGGAGGAAAACCCAGCCATTGGTTGGCGTGCGGTACGCATGTCTCTGGACCGGAAGGGACTGTTGCGCACGCAGCTGCGCGCGCTGTTCAAGGCGACGGCGGGTGATGAGCTTCGTTTGATGGTGCCAATGATCACCACCACGCGCGAGATGATCGAAGTCAGGCATATTGTCGATGTGGAGCTGGGACGCGCGCGCCGCAAAGGCATGTCCAGTCCCGAGCGTGTCCGGCTGGGCGCAATGTTTGAAGTGCCGAGCCTGCTGTTCGAACTCGATGAATTGTTCAAGATCGTCGATTTTGTGTCGATTGGTACGAACGACCTGATGCAGTTCCTGTTTGCTGCTGATCGCACAAACGCCATGGTCGGGAGCCGCTATGATGTGTTGTCTCGGGCGCCGCTACGGGCATTAAAGCAAATTCTCGCTGCTGGTGTTCGTCACGACGTGCCGATCACGGTTTGCGGGGAAATGGCGGGGCGGCCGATCGACGCCTTGGCCCTGTTCGCTTTGGGATTCCGTTCGGTTTCCATGGCGCCTGCGTCTGTTGGTCCGGTAAAGGCCATGCTCTTGTCGCTCGATGTTTCGGATGCAGCCCGCGAGTTGGAACGACTTATCGATCGCGGCGAAAAGGATATTCGCCAGTGCCTCGTACGGTTTGCTGAAAAAGCGGGCGTTGATCACTAGATCGCGTCCACTTTTCACGGAATCGCGCACGCGCTCTATAGTTTTTTAATTTCTCGCGGTGTTCTTCACGCCGAACCGCGTACACTTCGGCTGAACATGCTCAAGGGTCCGGACCCTAGGCGGCGCAGGTGCTAATCCACATGAATTCGGGCTTATGACTCTTGATGGTCTTGATTTTTGGCCACAGGTGATCGCGAATCGCTTTGCGAACCACGTTGCCGCCTTTGACAATGCGGCGGTGCCCGCATGAAATGCGGTATTGCAGTTCGTATTCCGAACTAGGCTGTAATCTGTGTATCGGACCCGACTTGGTACATGCGTCAACGTCTGTCAGAAGAATTTTCCAAACTGATCTCGCCGCCTGCTGCTGGCGTGAGAGGAATTCCGCGTGTTTCCGGCGGGGTTTATGGTGCGGGTAGGAGCGAAGGACGCTCCGCAACGGCTGCTTCCCCATTACTTGTGGTGGCTCAACTGCTGGCGGGTGTACGTAGTGCACTTGGCCTTTCGGTGCCTGTGATTGCTGCTGAACTGGGGACGTCGCAAGCGGTTGTTAGGGCGCTTGAATCGTCAAGTTTAGAGAGATTACCGGTCCAGCCTGAGGCACATCGAATCGTTGATGCATGGTTGAGGTTGGCCGGGCTTGATCCGCGGCCTGCGCTCACCAGCCTTGATCAGGCTTATGCGCTGGCTGCAGGACGTCCCTCCCCCTCAAGCGCTCCTTCAAAAGCTGCTCCAGGTTCGTTATTGCGGCGGGTAGACGATCCGGCAGCGGTGTCTGCTTGCACTGTCAGCGGGACAACTGGGGGAGGCGTTTTTGCGCAAGTGCGGGATGGTGCGCACCATGTTGCGGTGGGTAAAGCAAAACATGGTCGCCAATTGTCGCGTGCAGAAAAGCGCTTGGTTCAAGCAAACCGCCGGGAGGTGGCGCAAGCCAGCCAGAGTTGTGATGAACCTGCCCCGCGCCGGTTGGCAAGCGCTTTTCGGCGGTTCATTCCGCGACGTCCGGCTCTTTTCAGCCTGTCCCTGGGGTTACCGCCGTCTTGGCCAGCCCGGACCGGGGCGTTACTTCTCATTCTAGCGGTTCTGGCTACGACGGCATACCAGACGCAAGTGGTTGCGGGGGCCATGGCGCAGCTTCCGGCGCCTGCTGACCGTGCGTTCCGGTCGTTATCTGATTTCATCGCCATTCGTTTTGCCCCCGTGCGTGAGGGGCATCGCTGGATTGACGTGGCTGATCCGCGCTCCCGGCGTGGCGACAAATTGCGGATCGGGCAACATTCAGATTAGGGTCCGGACCCAATAGCGATGAGATTGCAAGATCGTCAGCCGAGGCGAAAGAGGCAAGTGGGCGGAGCGCCGGACATGCAGGGCATATTCAAGCGAAGAACGCGCAGCATATTTCGTCTCGGCTGGCGACCCTCCGGGCAGCCCGGATTTGCTCGCCTGGTGCGTTGTGCTCACTTGGAAATCAACCAGAT
>JBKEAX010000548.1:0-8830 GCA_047972825.1 Hyphomicrobiaceae bacterium
AACCGTGGCCACATGCTTGCTGACGTTTCCGCCATTATCGGTTCGCTGGACATTGTGTTCGGTGAGATTGACCGGTGATCGGGTCAAGCTGGTCTTGAACCATTGCAGGCTCGCAAGGCACTTAAATTCGTCAATGCAACAACGTCCGGGCTGGCTAAAACGACAGACTGGGCAAGCGATATGCATGATATCAAAGACTTAGATCGCGTTCACTTTTCACGGCATTGCGAACGCGCTCTATTTTCTTTCATTTCTCGCGGTGTTCTTCACGCCGAACCGCGTACACTTCGGCTGAACATGCTCTAACGTGTGCGTGTCACGAAGCTTGTGAGCTGCACAATACTGTTCAAGGCAAGCGGGGAACGATAGGGTGTTCTTCAAGCCACTTCCCATCTTCGCATTGCATGCCGGTCGCAGCGAAGGACTTACGCGCTCCGAAAGGAAATAGAGAATGTCAAAGCCAGCGATTTCGATCCTCGGTGCAGGGTTTGCGGCGTTGACGGCTGCGCAAACTCTAAGAAAACAGCTGCCTGAGGCGAAGATCACTCTCATCGCGCCGCGCTCGCAATTTGAATATTTCCCGAGCCTGATCTGGGTGCCGACGGGGCTGCGGCAGCGCAAGGATATACTCCATTCGCTCGACGGTTTCTTTCAGCGCCATGACATCACGTTCAAGCAGGCGAGTGTCACCGGGCTTTCCGCTGGTGGGCGGACCGTCGAAACAAGCGATGGTTCGGTGACAAACGACGCTTTGGTCATTGCAACTGGTGGGCGCTTCATCAAGAAAATGCCCGGCATTGAGCATGCGCTCACGATTTGCGAAGGCATTGATGCAGCCGAAGCCATTGGCGAGCGGCTCAACGCGCTGAAGTCCGGACGGATCGCCATGGGGTTTGGCGGCAACCCCAAAGAGCCTGTGGCCATGCGCGGCGGTCCGATGTTTGAGCTTTTGTTTGGCGTTGATACGTGGCTTCGCAAGCAGGGCCGGCGTGATGATGTTGAACTGGTGTTTTTCAGTGGTGCGCCAAAGCCGGGCCAGCGGTTGGGCGAAAAGGCCGTTGGCAAGCTGCTTGAAGAGATGGGCAAGCGCCGGATTGACCGGCACCTCGGCCACAAGCCTCTTAATTTTTCACCCACAGGCATTGAAACCGAAGCTGGGCGCGTGAATGCCGATCTCATCTTGTTCATGCCCGGTATGACAGGGCCTGCATGGATCGCTGATACGGATTTACCAAAGTCAGAGGGCGGCTTCATCAAGGCCGACAAGTTCTGTCGCGTGGAAGGTTTTGCCAATACGTACGTTGCCGGCGATGCCGGCTCCTACCCCGGCCCCGATTGGCTTCCCAAGCAGGCCCACATGGCGGACCTGCAGGCGAAAGCCGCTTGCCACAACCTTGCGTTGGGGTTGGAGGGCAAAGAACCGGAGAAGACACCGAAACCGGAGCTTATCTGCATTGTGGACACGCTCGACAAGGGGATCATGGTCTACCGTGATACAAAGCGCTCCGTTGTTTTGCCGGGAAGCCGGGCCTTTCATTGGTCGAAGCGGGCATTCGAGAAAAAATACCTCAAAGCCTTTCGGTGAAAAAGTTGTCACGCGGGTTATGTGCTAGCCTGAACTAAATTGCGTACACTTCGGCTGAACGTGCTCTCGGCTGCTGCTTTTGCTTGGTTGTGGTCAGGCAAATGCGTCTTCACGTTTTGTTCGAGCGTGGGTTCCCATTGCGCCTTCTGGCGTCTGTTGGTTTTTTAAACGCGCTCACGCTCCATGTCTGGCAATCGCCACAAACATTTGACAAGCAACAATAGTTAGCGGACGTTTGTCGTGCTGCTCATTGGCATTCAAGCGCTCCTTGCGGTTCGTTGAACCGTTTACTGGGGGCGGCTTCGCGGCATGCTCAGGGGTGTATCGGATGATCGACAATCTGTTCTTGCTGGCCATTGGCGCCTTTGGCTGGGGCTTGAGCCTTACGACCTATCGCTTGTTTGCGCGCAAATACGATTGGCCAATGGGTTCCTTGCATGCAGACCTTCCAGCCATTCCAATACTTGTCGGGTTGTTTGCTCTGACCATGGGCCTTTTGTTCGCGGCAGCGCGCGGTGTTGACTACGGTGGCTGGATCATAGTCGTGAGTGGTTTGCTGCTGGCGATCTTCTGGACAGGCTTTCTGCGGGTCGGGTCGCAGATATCGCTGGTTCTGGCGCCACTTGCCGCGACTTTGCTGTTGATGGGTTGGCTGCCCTCCATACTTGGGTATGAACGCCCGAAATGGGCTTATTCGCGTCCTGGTGACTTGATGACCCGTGAGTCGGCAGCACAGCCATCTCGTAATGATCTTTGAGTTCTCCAAAGTTGCACAACAATTGGGCGCACATGCTGCAAACATCGCGTTTGCTGCATACAAGGCCGCTGTATCCAACCCGGGATAGCCCTTCGCGCTCTGCCCTCCTAGGGTCCGGACCTTAGATTGCATCAACCTTGCCGGCATCTTGCGAAACCTGATCATTTGACCGGCATTTGACTAAGCTCAAGTGATTTGCATTTTTTTGTCCAATGACGCGACGTTCAGCCTGACTTGAAAGTCGAGTGCTGCTATAGACGCACGCGCCGAGCCTTGCCTAAAAGGCAGCTACGACGTAGGGAACAAAGGTCAAGCCGTCTGGGGACGTGGTGGCTGGACCTGGGGGGCTTTGCAGCCGTCCCAAGTGCCGTGAAGGGCACTTCATTTTGTACCTCCCCGCCGCCAGGAGCCCGAGGAGCCGTCTATGGCCGTTCGCCGCCTCAATCCGGATCAACCACCCAGTTTTGCCTTCAGCGCGGATAATCTTGCATGGGCCCAGGCAACAATTGCCAAATACCCACCCGGCAAGGAAGCCTCCGCCGTGCTGCCAGTGTTGTGGCGTGCGCAAGAGCAGCATCAGGGTTGGTTGCCCGAGCCTGCAATCCGTTATGTCGCGGACATGCTGGGTATGGCCTATATCCGCGTTCTGGAAGTGGCGACGTTTTATACGATGTTCCAGCTCGCGCCGGTTGGCAGCAAGGCGCACGTACAAGTCTGTGGCACAACGCCATGCATGCTGCGCGGGGCGGAAGACCTCATCAAGGTCTGCAAATCGAAGATCAATCCCGAGCCGCATCATCTTTCCGAAGATGGCGCGTTTTCGTGGGAAGAAGTCGAGTGCTTGGGAGTATGCGCCAACGCTCCGATGGTGCAGATCTACAAGGACACCTATGAGGACCTGACACCTGAACTGCTGGAAAATGTGCTTGAGTGTTTTGCGTCAGGCAATCCACCTAAGCCGGGCTCGCAGACCGGCCGCACCGCTTCTTGTCCTGAAGGAGGAGCGACGACACTTACCGATCCCTCACTGTTTGACGGGTCTGGCGTGGGTGATTGGAAGGCGCGGCTTAACGGCGCTTCCGACTCAGGGAAAGATGGCGTAGCAGCAGCCAAGGCAGAACCACGCAAAACAGAGACACCGAAGGCAAAGCCAGCCGCCGTTGCAGCCGATACCCCCGTGACGGCTGGGCCGCAATCGTCAACAAAATCCGATGTCGCGCTGGAGGAGCGTCTTCCTGCGGCGGCCAAAGGCAACGTTGCTTTGGAAGCCGCGCAGTCTGCTGTATTGGCTGCAACCAGCACGGTGCAAGGCAAGTCTGATACCGATGCTGGTGTGGAGATAGATAAAACTCCTGGCAAGAAGCCGGAGTTGTTGTCGCAGCCGCGGCAAGGCAAAGCTGATGACCTCACCTTGATTTGGGGCGTTGCTGAAAAGCTGCAGGAGCAACTCAACAAGATGGGCATCTGGCATTTCGAGCAGATCGCCACATGGGCACCCGACGAGGTTGAATGGTTCGAAGCCTCGATGAAAGGTTTCAAGGGCCGGGTCGAGCGAGACAAGTGGATCGAGCAGTGCAAAAAGCTGGCGGAGGGGTGGCGCCCGGAAAGTTCGGCGGGCGAGCGGCCAAAGGAATGATGGGAATGGAGCTTGGCACAATGCACCAGCTTTTCGGCATCGTCGTGCTGCCGCTCTTTTTCGTGGCGGCAGGCGTGGGAATGGCGATGGCTTGGAACGACCCTGGTGTGCTTGTTGCCGGCGCACTTATCGCAATGGCTACAAGCCATCTCGCGCGGAAGAATACAGGGAGCTGACGTCACATGCTGGCTGACAAGGATCGCATCTTCCGCAACATCTATGGTTTCCATGACAGTGGTCTGGAAGCCGCAAAAAAACGTGGCTCTTGGGATGGCACCAAACTGCTGATCGACCAAGGCCATGATTGGATCATCAACGAAGTGAAGTCATCGGGGCTTCGCGGGCGTGGCGGTGCCGGCTTCCCGACGGGCCTCAAGTGGTCGTTCATGCCCAAGAATGATCCGCGACCCTCGTATCTTGTCGTCAATGCGGATGAATCCGAGCCGGGTTCGTGCAAGGACCGCGAGATCCTCAGGCATGAACCGCAGCTTTTGATCGAGGGCATGCTGATCGCGTCATTTGCGATGCGTGCGCACACGGCGTTTATCTATTTCCGCGGCGAATACATCCGCGAGCGCGAGCGGTTCCAGCAAGCCGTCGATGAGGCGTATGCAGCCAACCTGATTGGCAAGGGTAACGTGCATGGCTGGGATTTCGATATTGTCGTGCATCACGGCGGCGGTGCCTACATCTGCGGTGAAGAAAGCGCATTGATCGAGAGCATCGAGGGCAAGAAGGGCCAGCCCCGGTTGAAGCCACCGTTCCCTGCGGGCTGTGGGCTTTATGGTGCGCCGACGACTGTCAACAATGTCGAATCGATTGCGGTCGTGCCTGACATTCTGCGGCGAGGTGGCGCCTGGTTTGCAGGACTTGGCAAGCCCAACAACACCGGCACCAAACTGTTTCAGATTTCAGGTCACGTGAACAAGCCTTGCGTGGTCGAGGAGGAAATGGGCATTCCGCTCAAGGAACTGCTGGAAAAGCATGCGGGCGGTGTGCGGGGCGGGTGGTCGAACCTGCTCGCGGTTATTCCCGGCGGTTCGTCGGTGCCGTGTATCGTGGCGGACACGTGCGAAGATATCACCATGGACTTCGATGCGCTGTCGAAGGCCAAGTCGGGTCTTGGCACGGCCGGCATCATCGTCATGGACAAGTCCACTGACATCATCAAGGCGATTGCGCGGCTTTCCTATTTCTACAAACATGAGAGTTGCGGGCAATGCACGCCCTGCCGTGAGGGTTGCGGCTGGATGTGGCGTGTGATGGAGCGCATGGTTCAGGGCAGCGCATCCAAGAGCGAGATTGATCTTCTGTGGGATGTGTCCAAACAAGTCGAAGGGCATACAATCTGCGCGCTGGGCGATGCGGCAGCCTGGCCGGTGCAGGGTCTTATCCGCAACTTCCGTCCATTGATGGAAGAGCGGATAGATACGTATCACAAGGCACATCCCGAAGCGGCGGAATAGGCGAGGCTGAGGCAATCTGATGCCAAAGAAACTGATTATCGACGGCAAAGAGATCGAGGTTGCGGACGGCACCACGCTGTTACAGGCGTGCGAGCAAGCCGGTTCTGAGATTCCGCGTTTTTGCTATCACGAGCGCCTTTCGATTGCTGGCAATTGCCGCATGTGCCTCGTCGAGGTTGAGGGCGCGCCCAAGCCTGTCGCCAGTTGTGCGCAGACGGTCAACGAACTCCGGCCCAACCCCGATGGGTCGCCCAACGTCGTGCACACCAAGAGTGAGACGGTGAAAAAGGCGCGCGAAGGCGTGATGGAGTTCCTGCTGATCAACCATCCGCTCGACTGTCCCATTTGCGATCAGGGCGGCGAATGTGACCTGCAGGACCAGGCGATGGCGTTCGGCATCGGCGGCTCGCGTTATCATGAAAACAAGCGCGCGGTGGAAGACAAGTACATTGGCCCGCTCATCAAGACGATGATGACGCGCTGCATCCACTGCACGCGCTGTGTCCGTTACATGACCGAGGTGGCAGGCGTCGAGGAACTCGGTCTTATCAGCCGTGGTGAGGATGCCGAGATCACGACCTATCTCGAAAAGGGCATTCTGTCCGAGATGAGTGCCAATGCGGTCGATCTTTGTCCTGTTGGCGCGCTGACGCATCGGCCCTGGGCGCACAATGCGCGGCCATGGGAACTCAAGAAAACCGAATCGATCGACGTTATGGATGCGGTCGGCTCGAACATCCGCGTCGACACGCGCGGCGCAGAAGTGATGCGCATCTTGCCGCGCAACAACGATGCGGTGAACGAGGAGTGGATTTCCGATAAGACCCGCCATGTCGTTGACGGGTTGAGGGCGCAGCGCCTGGATCAACCCTATGTGCGCAAAGACGGCCGGTTGGTGCCCGCATCGTGGGACGAGGTGCTCGACCTGGTGGCGGAAAAGCTCAAAGCGGCTGCGCCTGAGAAGATCGGCGCCGTGGCTGGCGATCTGGCCGGTGCTGAGGAAATGTTCGCGCTGAAAGACCTGATGGATGGGCTTGGGGTCAAGAACATCGACTGCCGGGCGCCCCATGACGTGCTGACGCGGGAGGCGGGCCGGGCTGGCTACGTTTTCAACACATCCATCGATGCCATTGATGATGCCGATGCCATTCTCATCATCGGGTCCAATCCGCGCCACGAAGCGCCGGTGCTCAATGCACGTATCCGTGGTCGTTGGCGTAGCGGTGGTTTGCAGGTGGGCCTGATTGGCGTCAACGCCCCGCTTACTTACGCGGTTTCTCACATCGGTTCGGGCATTCAGAGCCTGGCTGATGTAGCAGACGGCAAACACGGTTTTGCCAAGGTGCTGGCTGAGGCAAAGCGGCCGATGGTGATCGTTGGCGCCGGTGCTTTCGGGCGTGCGGATGGTGCCGTCGTGATGTCCCTGGCTGCCCGGATCACAGAGGCGGCCAAGAAGGGCGCTGATGAGGGTTGGGCGATCTTCAATGTGTTGCATACAGGTGCGGCACGGGTCGCCGGTCTCGATCTTGGCTTCGTGCCGGGTGAGGGGGGCAAAGCAACCGCTGACATGGTTTCGGGCGGTGTTGATGTACTCTGGCTACTAGGCGCCGACGAGTTTGACGTCACGGGCCTTGGCAATACGTTTGTGATCTACCAGGGTACGCATGGCGACGCTGGTGCGCACCGTGCCGACGTGATCTTACCAGGTGCTGCCTACACCGAGAAAAGCGCCACCTACGCCAATACCGAGGGCCGCGTTCAAATGGCGGCTCGGGCCGTTTTTCCTCCAGGGGATGCCAAAGAGGACTGGGCGATAATCCGCGCACTATCTTCGCGCGTGGGGCATACGCTTGGCTACGACACGCTCGCGGAGCTGCGTGCGAATATGTACAAGGCAACGCCAGGACTGGCGCGGCTAGATCAACCGCACGGCGGTGAGGGTGAAGCGGCTGCGGTCAGCAAACTGGCCAACCTGGGCGGCATGGCCGATGCGACAGCGTTCGAGCCGGTGATCCAGGACTTCTACCTGACCAATCCGATTGCGCGCGCATC
Source organism: Hyphomicrobiaceae bacterium (assembly GCA_047972825.1). Lineage (GTDB taxonomy): Bacteria > Pseudomonadota > Alphaproteobacteria > Rhizobiales > Hyphomicrobiaceae > JAEUMD01. The sequence goes on from JBKEAX010000548.1 coordinate 7,497, forward strand.
CGCCGTGATGGCTGAGCTCAGCGCACTCAACAAGGCCGCCAGCGCGTCTGGCAGCCTCAACGCAGCGGAATAACGGGAGACGGCCTGGCCATGATCAATTCGGTGATCGATTGGTTGCAAACGACGCTGCCGCTCCCCGGCTGGCTCGACTGGTTCTGGTGGACGCTGATCTATGTCGTGGCGAGCCTTGCGCTGTTGGTGGGGCTGCTCGTGTTGATTGCTTTCCTGCTGCTCATGGACCGCAAAGTCTGGGCCGCGGTGCAGCTGCGCAGGGGGCCAAATGTCGTTGGTCCATTTGGACTGCTGCAGTCCTTTGCCGATATGTTCAAGTTCGTGTTCAAGGAGCCGCTGATACCGGCGGGCGCTGACAAGGGCGTGTTCCTGCTGGCGCCGCTGGCCACCGCCACTTTGGCAATGGCCACGTGGGCGGTCATACCGGTCAGCGAAAATGCGTGGGGCACGTGGGTCATTTCCGATCTCAATGTCGGTGTGCTCTATGTCCTGGCGCTCTCTTCGCTGGGGGTTTACGGCATCATCATGGGCGGTTGGGCGTCGAACTCGAAATACCCGTTCATGGGGTCGCTCCGCTCGGCGGCGCAAATGGTTTCATATGAGGTGTCGATCGGACTGGTCATCATTTGTGTGCTGCTGCCGGTTGGATCGCTCAACCTGACAGATATCGTCAATGCACAGAAAACCGGACTGGGCACTTCGGCCGGGATGCCGAACTCGTTCCTGGACTGGTACTGGCTGGCGCTGTTCCCGATGTTCGTTGTGTTTTTCATTTCGGCGCTTGCGGAGACTAACCGCCCTCCGTTTGATCTGCCGGAAGCGGAATCGGAACTGGTTGCCGGCTTCATGGTCGAATATTCATCGACGCCGTATCTGCTTTTCATGCTCGCTGAATACGTGTCGATCGTGGCGATGTGCTCCATGACGACCATCTTTTTCCTGGGTGGGTGGCTGCCTCCAATCGACGTGGCGCCTTTCAACTGGGTGCCGGGCATCTTCTGGTTCATCGGCAAGTCCACTTTTGTCTTCTTCCTGTTCGCGAGGGTGAAGGCGATGGTGCCACGCTACCGCTACGACCAATTGATGCGGCTTGGCTGGAAGGTGTTCCTGCCATTGTCGTTGGTGATGGTCGTGGTCGTGGCGGCGGTGCTGCACTTCGGGGGGCTCGCATGACACCGGCCATGGCTGGGCTTTTTGGGGGCGCGGCCTTCGGATTGGCAAACTTCGGGATATTGAGATGGATTGCCGATCGCGCCGAGCGTGCCAAGCCGACCGTGCAACAGAAAAAGGTGGCGGGTATTATGCGCCTAGTTGCCTGGGCC
>JBKEAX010000614.1:0-3293 GCA_047972825.1 Hyphomicrobiaceae bacterium
ATCTGTTACTGCAGCTAACGTTGCTATTTCTGATCGCATTGGCACTGCAACATTAAAGCTAACTACAGCAACGATGAGCTCGTCGCTTCTCGAGCTAGCACTTCATTCGAGGCTCTATCCGTCGATAAAGCCTGATGGCGAAATTACAGTAAAGACTGAGACCTTAGATAGCCATATCAACACTCAAGGCATGAGTGTACACGATTACAATGTTCTTCTAATTGATGTGCAGGGGGCGGAATTAAAGGTCCTCGAAGGTGCTAAAAATTTTCTTCGCTCGACAGATTTGGTAATTTGTGAAGTAAACTTCGAAGAACTTTATTCTGGTGGTGCATATATCTCTGATTTAGATTTATTTCTCTTTGATCAAGGATTTGTCCGCATAGCTACAGCAACTCCCTATGACCCTAGTTGGGGTGACGCTGCATATGTACGCTCTGATTTGATAGCAGACCTTCAATGCCTGTCACAACGGCGTCAACATGTTGTTGCCATGCCGTCTCTTGGTTCAAATGGGCGGCTGGGAAATCAAATGTTCCAGTACATGTTTTTATTTCTTTATGGCCTGCGGAGCGGCTGTGATGTGCAAATCCCTACGTGCAGTTTGAGCCGGTATTTCAACTTACCTCTTTCGTCACCTCCAGGACCCGACCTACCTGAACTCAAATTGCTCCGCGACCGTGAAACACAGATTGCACTGGAAGTGGACAACCCGCCCCGCAATTTGGAGTTTTGGGGCTACTTTCCGACGATCAGCCGAGCGCACGTCTTGCACCGGACGCTGATCCGTAGGCTTTTCAAACCAAAGGAAGACATCGAGGTGTGCTTTGCTGCTTGGCAGCAAGCTGTTCGATCCAAGTATAAGCGTGTTATTGGCCTCCACATCCGTCGAGGAGACTACGTAGAGTTCGAGGCTGGAAATTGGATGGAGTTTTCGCGTGTTCCGGCCGAGTGGTTTATAACTTGGCTTGCAGCTCACGGCGATATCTCGGAGAACGACGGTATTTTCATATCGAGCGACGACCCTGATGTAAAAAAGAAGTTTGCTAGATATCGATTGGTTCAGGACGAAGTTCCACTACCTGAACAATTTGACCGAGAAATTTTGGAGTTTCTTGCCCTTTCGTCTTGCGATATTGCGCTGCTGGTCAACAGCAGTTGGTCTTACATGGCTGCGCTGTTGGGGCCAGACACGCAGAGAGCCTATAGGGTGGACTTTCACACACAAACATTTGTGCCGTTTGATTCGTGGTCCTCAGAATTTTTCTGGGAAAGATACCATGGCCCCGGTTCGCTGAAAGCACCGGATGGCGGCGAGGTTGAACTTGCTCAATCGCTCGTTGATAGCAAATTCGAGAGGGCGCAGTTGGCGCTTATAATCCGGGCGCCTTTTGTTGCTTGCTCGAGGTATTGCCGAGATTTGATGATTTCGAAATACGCTTACAGTTCCCTGGCACAGAAACTCGTTTCGAGAAAGAGAAGAATTGCTTGGCAAATGGCGGCTGCTGCCGCCACAGAACGGTTAGCTAGTTTTCATCAAATAATTTATGGGCGTGTTTCAAATCGCTTGAGCAAGCGGCTTGTAAAGCAGCGTCTTAGGTGACGAGATTGTAGCGTATGATGTCGTTGCCGTGAAATTGTGCACATTTGTCGCCGACTATTCGTTCGCTGGGGTGATCCAAAGAACGGCGTTGCCATCGGGGTTGTCGAGCAGCCTGATCAGATTTCGCGAGATGTCGAAGGCTTTGGCGGCTGGCAGGGCGGCAATGATTGCGGCGTCTTGATCCTTGGTGTCATCGGGGCAGGTGTCGGGTGATTTTGCTGGTTCGACATGGCGAACCGAGATGTTGTTTTTATTTTCTTCGTCTCGTGCGTATTTGGCCTTGAACGTGCGGCAGCCGGTGTTGCCGTCAATCGTGCCATCCTTGAACGTGATGGTCGCGCCGGTTTGAGCCGGGGCGCTGTGCAGGCCGCCATCCATGGAAAAGGATACGATCTTGTGGGGGGCGCCTTCCAGTTTGGCGTCGATGGCGCGGGTCAATTCTGCGGTTTGGCTACCATCGTCCCGTGTCAACGTCAGCCGGTTGCCTTGGATCTTGAAGCGGCTCGTTTCACGCATTGCGTCAAGGAATGCCTTCTCGCGTGCTGCGGCGGCGTCATAGCAGCTACGCCGGGTCATGGCGGTGGTTTTGATGGTAAGCCGGCTGTCACCTTTCTGGGTGTATTCGCCGCGAAACAGGTTGCATGCTGTCGCCCCTGATACTGCATTTTGTCCGGGCGCGAAGGAGATGTCCCCTGCGGGCATTGCAACTTCGCCAGCCAGTTTTTCGACCGACCAACGACCCTCAAGTTTATTGGCAAGTTCATTGGATTTCTCGGCGAAGGTGGTGGCGGGCACCAGGGTCGCAATTAGTGCGATGGTGGTGATCGTGGCCTGGGCCGTCGTGCGCTTCGCGAAGTTCATGTTCATTCTCCGGTGGCGGCTTGACCGCGCTCATGGCCGAAAGATCCATGAATGCAATCTGGTTCCTTTGCTTGGAGCATGTTTTTCACGCTGAACTTCAGCTAAACATGCTTTCGCGAGCCTTGCGGGGCGATTTTGGGCCGAGTCGGCTTGACTTCCAGGCCAGGGCGGCAGTCAGCCGCAGGCAAACTCAGTCTACAATTGGAAGTTCTGAGTGATGCAATGGTAGCGTTGACAGTGCGCAATACAGCGGGCAATTCAGTGTGTGCAGTGCAGCAGCGGTGCGGCAGTGTGTAACAACCGGACGGGTTATCTTCGACATGGTCCAGCTCACGCTTCCAAAGAATTCGACCTACAAGAGTGGCAAAACCTGGAATGAGCCATCCGGGCAAGGCCGGTGGAAAGAATTTCAGGTCTATCGTTGGGATCCTGATGACGACGCGAATCCACGCATTGATACATACTGGCTCGATCTGGGCGCGTGCGGGCCGATGGTTCTCGATGCCATAATCAAGATAAAAAACGAGATTGACCCGACATTGACCTTCCGCCGTTCATGCCGTGAGGGCATTTGCGGTTCTTGTTCCATGAACATTGATGGAACAAATACGCTGGCATGCTTGAAGGCGATCGACGACGTTAAAGGCGCGGTCAAGATCTTTCCACTGCCGCATATGCAAGTCGTCAAAGATCTGGTGCCTGACCTCACGCATTTTTATGCACAGCACCGTTCGATTGAGCCCTGGTTGAAAACCGATACGGCGCCTCCGCCGACGGAATGGCGGCAAAGCCGTGACGATAGGGAAAAGCTAGACGGCCTTTACGAGTG
>JBKEAX010000619.1:0-2516 GCA_047972825.1 Hyphomicrobiaceae bacterium
GCGCGGCAGGTCTTGCGGAAAAAATTCCTGGCAGCAGATATTGGTATTACTGGCGCCAACTTCCTGATTGCAGAAACCGGTTCTTCGGTGATTGTCACCAATGAAGGTAACGGCGACCTGACGCAATCCTTGGCGCGCGTACACATCGTCATTGCGTCAATCGACAAGGTGCTGGCCACGCGGGAGGATCTCGCCACGATACTGCGGCTTCTGGCGCGCTCGGCCACCGGCCAGGAGTGCACCACATATGCAACGCTTTCCACGGGAGCCCGACGGCAAGGCGACGTCGATGGTCCGGAAGCCTATCATGTGGTGTTGCTTGACAACGGCCGTGCTGAACTGCTCGGCACCCGGTTTCGTGAAGTGCTGCGCTGCATCCGCTGTGGCGCGTGCATGAACCATTGCCCGGTTTACGGCGCGGTTGGCGGCCATACCTATGGCTGGGTCTATCCGGGGCCAATCGGTGCGGTGCTGACGCCGGCGCTGATTGGCATCGAGAAAGGTGCCAACCTGCCTAGCGCTTCGACCTTCTGCGGCAGATGCGAGGCCGTCTGCCCCATGCGTATTCCGCTGCCAAAACTGATGCGCCATTGGCGCGAGGCAGACTTTGAAGCTGGGCAACCTCCGTGGACGCAACGCATGGCCCTGGCGGCATGGGCTGGTCTGGCAACCCGTCCCCGGCTCTATCATCTGACGATGCGGTTCAGTGCAGCGCTGCTCAGCGCAGCAGCCCGTTGGCGTGGACGAGGCCGCTTCCACTGGCTGCCTTTGGCTCGTGGCTGGACACGGCACCGCGATCTTGCAGCACCGCAGGGACGCACCTTCCAGCAGCTTTGGAGCGAAACGCGCCAAGGGGTGCCCAAATGAGCAACGCGCGTAACGCAATCCTGTCCCGCATCCGGACATCACTCAACGCCAAGCACGGCGATCAGGAGCGCCGGAGTAGCGCCGAAGCGCGGATTGCTCAGCACGCCACCCTGCTCGTACCAGAACGCGCGCGCGGTGCGGCGGCAGACCGCGTGGCGTTGCTGCGCTCATTCCTTGATGGGCAACAGGCCCAGGTCAAGGAGGTGGCGAACGCAAATGACGTCCCTGAAACCGTGGCCGGCTATCTCCACGATATGGATCTCGGCAATACCGTGCGCATGGGCGCGGACAAGCGCCTTGCCGCAATGCCCTGGGCGGCAGAGAGCAAATTGGAAGTTCTTTCCGGCGCTGCTGAAGCAGGCGACAGCGTGGGGCTTTCGTATGCGCTTGCCGGAATTGCTGAAACCGGAACGCTGGTCATCGGTGCGGGTGGAGCCAACCCGGTGACGCTGGCGTTCCTACCTGCAACGCACATCATCATCGTCGCACGCGACACCGTCGTGGGAAGCTATGAAGACGCGATTTCACTGGTGCGTAATGCCTATGGCGAGACCACTATGCCGCGTACACTCAATTATATTTCAGGGCCTTCGCGAACCGCTGATATTGGCGGCAAGATCGTTATTGGCGCACACGGGCCGCGTAACCTGTGCGTGATCGTCGTGGGTTAAAGCGTGTCACGAATCATGTGGTTCGCAACACGCTTTAAGTCTGTGATTTCACGCATGTCTTTATTGCAAAAACCGCGGCACACTTTTGCATGACAGGCTCTTGTCTCTGAAGCATGTTCTTCACGCCGAACCGCGTACACTTCGGCTGAACATGCTCTATCGCCGCCGCATGCAACTTTGCAAGCAACGCTGCAGCGCGGCGTCGCAGGAAGAACTACCTTTTGTCCTGATCCGGCATTGATTGTGTTGCGACCGGCAACTTGAAGCACAGGCATTGGCTTCCGCAGGAGGTACCACAGCCGTAGTCATGGCGATCACGCCAGCCAGCAGTACAAGCGACAGTGCGATTGTGGTCTTCAAGAACAAACCAAACCTCCACATCTGGCCCAGCCGGGGCAGTCAGCATTGCGTGGCATGATAAAAAAACTCAACGGCGTGCTCTCAAGTAAACACGCCGAACCACATCACACTCCAGCTAAACATGCTCTTTCCTTTGGAGCATGTTTTTCACGCTGAACCGCGGCACACTTCAGCTGAACATGCTTTAAAGCTGCGAACACCACCAGAATCACCAAATTTCAATCACGCTACAATTATGCCCATGAACAGAACCTGAAGGGCATCCCTTGGCCCCGGGCCGCGCTCAGGCGCAGGGATTTAAAATAGCTAAATCAACATATTAGGTCATTCTTCTGGAATTGTTTAGCGCGCATTCACATTAACAAAAAAATCAAAACGCAAATTCTTTAAACATTGGATCGACGGACCCGCCCCAGCGGCCGTGATAGGCGTCAAGAAACTGGTCGGCGCAGGTCCTCCCACTGGCAACCGATTCCTCCAATGGGGCGAGATAAATGCACTCGTCTTGGGCGAGCGGGTTAAGGCGTCTGCGGTTTCTCAGTCCCATGCGCGATAGTGTGAGCGCTTCGGCCGCGACTTCTCGCACCGTCCTTTTCCGGAATGGCGCCTGAAATGCCA
>JBKEAX010000001.1:0-11606 GCA_047972825.1 Hyphomicrobiaceae bacterium
GCATTCAAGCCGCCTATCAACCCGGTGCTCTTTTCCACCTATGCCAGACCGATACTCATGCGCGCCTCAATGGCCATAGCGAAGCTGCGATCGACAGTTATTTTGGCGACATAACGCGTGCTGCACGTGAACGCGGCATGCGAACACAACGATTGAGTCACCTCGTGGAGACCATTCAGAACAGTAATACAACCGTGCCCGACAACGACGATTGCAGCGAGGGCGATGCGGCGATGATGGCCTCGCTAGAAAAATGCGCTGAGCGCTGGTACCGCGGCGAAGGGGATGCCAACAAAGGCGCTCGCGTTTACCTGGCCATGAACAAGGTGGAAAGTCGCGCAGTCGCCCACAACCACCGCGGCGCAATATTCGTGACATTCAACGGCAGGAACTATCGGGATTTGTTTCCCGCCAGCATGCCCGTGTTTTTCATGTACTCGCTGAAACGAGGAACATCCGTAAAACCCTGGTTCATGGATGCGAGCGGTCGAGCTTATCCTGATGCCGGTTCTGCGCGGACAGCAGGAGCAGCATGATAACCGTGGCATGAGCGCCAACGCCACTCAACCTGCTCCATACGCCCCACCGGACTGTTTTGCGGGTCAAGTTTCAACTGGGTCAGAAGTGTTCTATCTGAAAGTGCCGCATGATGAACTTGTTGCCCGGCTTAACCGCGGACACCCTGGCCATCGTCGGCATGGGGCTTGTCATTGCAGGCGTTATCAAGGGCGCCACAGGTCTGGGCTATGCGTCATGCGCACTGCCATTTCTAGTCTATGCCGTGGGACTGAAAACTGCGATTGCATTCGTGCTGGTCCCCGCAATGGCGACCAACGTGGCAGTGGCGCTTGGCAATGGCCACTTCGCCACCACCTGCCGGACCTTCGCACCACTGTATCTGGCAATGCTGCCCGGCATCGCCTTGGGAATGTGGATGCTCGTGCAGGTGGACACCCACACCGCCGTCAGGGTGCTGGGCCTGTCAATCGTCGCATATGCTGTATTCTCCCTCTCCCGCCCAGAACTGATTTTACCACCACAGCTCTCACAAACACTCCAAGTTCCAGTCGGCTTGACGAATGGTTTTTTGACGGGGCTTACCGGGTCGCAGGTTATGCCAATGGTTCCCTATTTCCTCGCGCTTGACCTCCCACCGGCAAGGATCGTTCAAGCCATAAACCTCGGTGTGTTGATGGCTTCTGCGGCACTTGCAGCGGGCTTGGCCACGTCTGGCATTGCTGACCGCAGCGTACTTGCGGCTTCTGTAATCGCAATTCTGCCAGCCCTCATTGGGGTTGAGTTGGGCAGAAGGCTGCAAACGCGCATTCCCGCAGCGGTGCTGAAAAAGGCAATTCTCTTCGTTCTCGCCTTAGCCGGATTGGGCCTCATCTTGCGATAGGGCATATCGTGCAACAACATGCAGCGGTTATACCCAACAACAACCGCCGCAGACGCAATGCGTCCTCCCTGCATTTCATTTAACTGTAGAGGCATGGTCGGCCTTCGCGCACACCACGTCTCCGATGCGGTTACCCTTCTCGATCCTGCTGTAGGTAACGTTGTTGGGCAGCCCCGCATCGTCGAATGTCGTTGTTCCGACAATCTGTGCCATCTCTCCCGACTTGCAATCGACAATCCAGCTCATCTTTTTTGCGCCTTCGATGCGGGCAAGCCGATGCACCTGCGCCAGGACGCGGCCGGAGGTGTTGGGCAATGGTTGGACGGTCTTTGTGTTAACAACCGTGAAACTATCCGTGCGTGGATAAAGATAAGTCCAAGGCGAAAATGGACTGACGACGGGATCGCCGTTGGCAATCACTTTGTAGTGCTCAGGCAATTGCGCGGCCGTGCGGCTGGCCCATGTCATTTCATTCCAGACATTGTAGGCGATCATACCCAGCGCGGCTGCAAACGGGATAAACACCTTCGGCATCCGGCCGCCGGTAGCCTTGTGAAGAATAAAAGCGATCGATGCCCCAAGAACACCGATCATGAACGTTGCTATCAATTGAAACATCATAAGGCGTAATTTCCCCGTTGGTGCCTGACGTTATCGGGCACCCATTTGATGCGATGACGACAAGGCCGACTGCAACGTTTTCACCACCGTGAATGCGTCACGCAAATGGTTGCGCTCAAAGTGCGAAAGCTCTGCCAGGGTGAGATAATTATTCGGCTCTTTTCCCGACCGTATTTGCGCGGCCTGATGCTCAAGACGCGTTATCGAAATGAACTCGAATGCATCAAGCAGATCGCGAGCACCTTCCTCTGACAGCACCGATGCTTTGCTGCCAGCGACCAGACGGCGATGCGTGTTGACCTCTGGAATTGACGCCTCCAGCGCATAGAGCCGCGCCAAATCTACAATCGGCACAACACCGCCATGCTTCAGGTCGATCTCCCCGCGATGCTCTCCCATGCGCGGTACAGATATGTTGCCGAAGAATCCGATCGGCGGGGCATGCGTTAACGAGTTCGAGAGCATGTGCGCAAGGAAGATGGAATTGGAACGCGCAGTAGGCAACATCTCGTCTTGAAGTGCGCGATAGAGGCTTTCCTCACCACGAATGGCGCGCAAATCAAACATGACACTCGCCAGCATCTGCGCCATGGGCTCTGGCTCTTGGATCCACTTGCGGAAATAACGCTTCCATACCGTCAATGGTTGGCGCCACTTGTCCGTGATGGCCATCATGTCGCCAGGGCAGTAGACGTAGCCAGCTTCGTTCAGACCATCACAAACGAATTGCGCCAGGTCCTTGTAGTATTGACCATGCTCTTCCTGCCGGTAGTCATCAGACAAGATCATGCAGTTGTCCTGGTCGGACACGCCCGTCTGCTCCTGCCGGCCCTGGGACCCGCACGCCAGCCATAGATATGGCACCGGCGGCTGGCCGAAGCGGTCCTCGCCCAAGGTGATGAGCCGGTTCGTGACCGCATCGGTGACACTCGAAACTATATGGCCGATTTTATGAGCCGCAGCGCCCCCGGACACCAGCGACACCAACAGCTTGGGAACATCGGCCACGATATTAGCAATTTCAGCGCTATTCGCCCGGCGACCAATCTCGCCAATCATGTAAACGGCGGAGCGTGACTGTGCGCGTATGAGGTCAGTCTGGGTGAGGATACCGACCAGACGGCCGTTCTCCGTTACAGGCACGTGACTGATGGCACGCTGCATCATGGAAGCGAGCGCATCAAAAGCAAGTGCGCCCGGCGACAGAGTTAGCGGGTTCCTGGTCATGATCGTGCCGATATCGACCGAGCAAGCACACCCCTCGGCCACCACACGGTCGCGGAAGTCGGCATCAGTCACGATTCCGACGATCTGCTCATCATCAACAACTGGCAGGCACGAAATGCGCCGATCGCGCATGATCTTGGCTGCTTCCGAAGCGATATGCGTAGACGGCACAGAGATGGGATTTGACGTCATCATGTCACGCGCCGTCAGAACCATGAGATCAAGCCCCGCGGAGGGCGTCTGGTCGTCACCTCCCTGGGGGATACTTGACATCGGTGTCAGCCCGACGCGCTCAATGCCAACCGGCTCGAAATGGCGGTCGAACTGTGGGTGCAGTTCGTTGAGCGCCATGAATGCGTCACGCGGGATATTGAGGATCGTAGCATCTTCAGTCGCAACCGCACGGTAGGTCGAGCGTCCCCCGCCAAGCAAGGCACGGATGCCAAACGCTTGTCCCGAACCGATGCGGCCGAAGATCTTACCCGTAGCTGAACGGATCTCCACTTGACCTGAATAAATCAAGTGAAGCTGATCATTTTTCATGCCTAGATCAAGGATGGTTGCGCCATTGGAAAAAACTGACGTTTGAACCTCATCAGCCAGCTTTTTCACTGCATCGGCGGGCAAAAGGCTGAAGGGATGGCATCCCCCGACAAACGCCTCGATATCACTTGCATTCAGCGACACAGTTCACCTCACCCTCGTTAAAATACAACGGGCCCTACGATATCGCAGGGCCCGCTGGTGTGTCGTCCTTGTAAGTCAAATCAGCCGAATGTCAGTGGCTGGTAGCAGCACTTGCACCGCGCGGGATGCGGACGCTTTCGACCAGGTCCTGAATCTCCTTGGGCGGCGGTGCCGTAACCATGGATACGACATAAGCAACCACAAAGTTGATCAGGGCGCCAATGGCACCAAAGGCTTCTGGCGAGATGCCAAGGAACCAGTTTTCCGGCACGTTGGCGGCCATCTCGGTTCCCTTGATGAAGAACCAGCCCTTGAACCAGAAGATATAGACCAACGTAGCGCCGATACCGGTGATCATGCCCAGGATCGCCCCATGGTTGTTGATGCGCTTAGAGAAGATGCCCATCATCAAGACCGGGAAGATCGAGGACGCCGCCAAGCCGAAGGCCAGGGCGACCACCTGCGCCGCAAAGCCTGGTGGATTTAGCCCCAGATAACCGGCCACCATAATCGCGCCCGCCATAGAAATACGCGCCCATAAGAGCTCGGATCGCTCCGAAATATTAGGTGCTATCATTCCTTTCAGCAGGTCGTGCGATATCGACGATGAGATCGCCAACAGCAGACCGGCAGCTGTTGATAGAGCGGCCGCCAAACCGCCTGCCGCGACAAGCGCGATCACCCAGTCTGGCAGCGCCGCAATCTCAGGGTTCGCAAGAACCATGATGTCACGGTCAACCTTGACGAGTTCGTTTTCAGCGCCCTTTGGACCCTTTTCGTTGTAGTACTCGATCTTTCCGTCACCATTCTTGTCCTCGAACTTCAAAAGACCTGTGGTCTCCCAGTTCTTGAACCACTGTGGACGAGTCTCGATCGACATGGCCTCACCCTGCACGCCGTTTGGCCACAGCGTGTTGGTCAGGTTGAGACGTGCCATCGCGCCGACTGCGGGAGCGGTGGTGTAGAGAATGGCGATGAACACCAGTGCCCAGCCAGCTGACCAGCGTGCGTCCGCGACCTTCGGAACTGTGAAGAAGCGGATGATGACGTGTGGCAGGCCTGCTGTACCAATCATCAGAGACATTGTGTAAAGGAACATGTCTAGCTGACTTCGCACTGCCCCCGTATAGGCGCCAAATCCCAGTTCCTGGACCGTCTCGTTAAGTGTTACCATCAACGGTTTGCCCGTCGCCACGTCATTGCCGATGAGGCCGAGCTGAGGGATCGGGTTGCCGGTGATCTGCAACGAGATGAAGATGGCCGGCACCGTGTAGGCCAGAATGAGCACAACGTATTGTGCGATCTGGGTATAGGTGATGCCCTTCATGCCACCGAGCACCGCGTAAACGAACACAATCGCCATACCGGCAATCAGGCCCCATTCGAAGGGAAGCTCCAGGAAGCGTGAGAACGCAACGCCGACACCCTTCATCTGGCCGATCACGTAGGTGATGGAGATGGTGATGAGGCAGAGCACACCGACAAGCCGCGCTGCCTGCGAATAGAACCGGTCACCGATGAACTCGGGAACGGTATACTTGCCGAACTTGCGCAGATATGGTGCAAGCAGCATGGCCAGCAGCACATAGCCGCCGGTCCAGCCCATGAGGAATTTGGCGCCCTCATAACCCTGGAATGCAATAAGGCCGGCCATCGAAATGAACGATGCAGCAGACATCCAGTCTGCGGCCGTCGCCATACCGTTGGCGACAGGGTGAACGCCGCGGCCAGCAGCGTAAAACTCGCCAGTCGAAGCTGCGCGAGCCCAAATAGCGATCCCGAAGTAGAGCGCAAACGATGCGCCTACCACGAGATAGGTCATTGTTTTGAGATCCATTACCGTTGCTCCCCGCCTCAGTCTTCGTGAACGTCATATTTGCGGTCCAGTGCATTCATCCGCACCGCATAAAAGAAGATCAGAATGAGGAACACGTAGATGGAACCTTGCTGCGCCATCCACATACCCAGATCCATGCCACCGACCATGATACCCATAAGCATCGGTCGCAGAATGATCCCCATGAGGAAGGACACAACGAACCATATGATGAGACAGAAGGTTACGAGCCGCAAATTCGCGGCCCAGTAAGCTTCGCCATTGCTATTTTCCGTAGCCATTGTCTTGGACTTCTCCCCAGAAGCAGTAATTTATGTTCAGCTTACACATGTATACTTGCGAACTGCCCGGATTTCCGGTGGACACAATAGGTCCGTTAAGCCGGAAACCCAGGCCGGTATACCACTTGAACTGACCTAAGCGCATCGCGCAACCGGCCGAAAGTCGGTATCGCAAAAAAAACTGTGCTTATTGTCAACTCGCAGCAGTACCACCAGCTGCCCTGCCAACCACACATGCTCGCACCAGCTGGAGCACCCGCCCACGAGCGGTCGGCACCCGTCAGAATTCACAAGGCACGTTTTGCTCAGACATAAGAAATTGATATTTATCAATATTCCTTGCGTCTCAAGTCGTGCATCCTGGTTCGTTTCTGGCATGACGGTCGCGCGACTTTCGGAGCACAGACCTCTATTGCGCGGCCAAGTCATGCTAAGGTGCCCGCTTGGGAGTGAAGCACGCTGCCGCCGTTTTTAAAAAATTTCCCCCCAGCAAAAGGGGGGTAGCCGGCGCAGCACGGAGGAGCATTTATGCCAAAATCCGTCCTGGTCGTGGATGATGAACCAAACATCATGCTTTCGCTGGAATACCTGATGAAACGCGCCGGCTACGACGTTCGGCTGGCCCGTGACGGCGACGAAGCGTTGACCTCGGTCATGGAAGCCCCTCCCGACCTGGTCTTGCTTGACGTTAATATCCCTAAGCGAAATGGCTACGAAGTATGCCAGGCCATCCGTGCCAACCCGGATCTGAGCAAGGTCCGCATCTTGATGGTGACCGCCAAGGGACGCGAAGTCGAGATCGAAAAGGGACTGGCTCTAGGCGCCGACGGCTACGCAACCAAACCCTTTTCGACAAAGGAACTTGCGGAACGCGTTGCAAAACTTCTCAACGGATCCGATGCCGGCAATGAATGACCAGGTAGAAGAGCGACTTAGTCTGCGGCTCCGGTTTTTTCTGTTTTTCGCGCTGATTATCGTCGCCGTGCCGGTGTTGCTGGGCGGCGGGCTTTGGCTCGCAACGCTGCGTCTTGAAGGCAATCCGGTTCCACCACTGGTATTGTTTGGCGGCGCAGCCGGCATGGGCCTCATTTTACTGGTGTTGTGGGTTTGGCAGATGTTCGATGTGAATGTCGCCCAACCGATCCAGGCACTCATTCGCGACCTTCAAACGTTGATGCATGCCAACCTGAAGCATGAGATCGATATCGACAAGGGGCGCTATCTCGGGCTCCTGGGGCCGGTTGTGCGTGAGATCGCCGATGCATTTGCCACGGCCCGGCGCGACGTAGCCCAGGAGGTTGAAAACGCGACACGGTCTCTCGATGAACAACGCAGCCAACTCGAAGCCCTATTGAGAGAACTCAGCCAGGGCGTCATTGTTTGTAATTCCAACCACCGCATTCTTCTCTACAACCGCCGCGCCCTGCAGATTTTGGGGGTAAACGACGAAATAGGGCTGGGCCGCCCATTATTCTCGGTTCTCAATCAGCAACCCTTCACGCTGACCCTGGACCGGCTGACCAACCGTTACATCGAGAACCAGGCCCAGTCGGACCCTGACCGGCTCATGAGCAATCTCGTGTTTGCCAAGAAGGACGGCAGCTTGATCCTGCAGGGCCGTATGAGCCTGATTGTTGAAGACGCGGACAAGTCGATAAACGGCTATGTCTTGACCTTCGATGACATCACCGATGAACTGCAGGATCTCATCAAGTCCGACCGCCTCATGCGGTCGACGCTGGAAGGCTTGCGCCACCCGGTAGCGAGTCTGAGAGCCGCCGTCGAAATGCTCGTTGATCTGCCACCCGAGGAAGAGCAAGGCCGCCGCGCCTTCGAAAACGTGCTGACCGAAGAAGCCATGACGTTGTCAAACGAGCTTGAACGCTTCGGTGAAGAATACCGTACCATCGTTACCAGCCAATGGCCGATGAGCGATGTGCATTCCGGCAATCTGCTCAATGCACTGACGCGACGGTTTCGCGACGACGAAAGCATCATTTGCGATGTGACCGGCGATCCCATCTGGCTGCGCTGCGATAGCACCACGATCGTGGCACTCCTCGACCACGCAATTCGCAAGGCATTGGTTGAACTTGACGCAAACACCTTCCAATTGTCAGCACGCGAAAGCGAAACACGAACCTATATAGATGTCAGTTGGAAGGGCGAGGTTGCCAGCCCCGCCATGATCGAACGCTGGCTGCGCGAACCAATCGAACGCGGCCTTGGCCTGACCGGCGAAGAAATCCTTGAGCATCACAAGTCGGAAGCCTGGTGCGAAGTGGCAGCCGTTAGCCAGGCACGCCTACGCATTCCGCTATTGCCGCCCGCTTCCAAACATTCCCAGTCGACATCCACGGCACCTCTTCCAATCCGGCTCGAATTTTATGATTTCAATCTCTTGAAGTCCGCCGAAATCGGTGAAATGGCTCAGCGCAGCTTGCGCGATCTAACCTACGTCGTATTCGACACCGAAACGACAGGTCTTGAACCCTCCAATGGGGACGAAATTATCCAGATCGCGGGTGTGCGCATACTCAACGGCCGGGTGCTGACCGGAGAAGCTTTTGACCACCTCGTCGATCCAGGGCGCCGCGTACCGCCTCTGGCCACACGCATCACCGGGATAAGCCAGGACATGGTCAACGGCAAGCCACCTATCAAAGAAGTGCTGCCGCGCTTCAAGGACTATGTCGGCGATGCTGTACTGGTCGCACATAACGCCGCCTTCGACATGAAATTCCTGCAACTCAAGCAGGATGCCTGCGGCTTGAAGTTCGACAACCCCGTGCTCGACACGGTACTGCTCTCGGCAATCGTACATGATCACACCAACCAGCACACATTGGATGCTGTTGCCGAGCGTTTCTCCATCGAGATACCACCTGAGACCCGACACACGGCACTTGGCGATTCTCTGGCGACGGCAGGCGTCTTGCTGAAGTTGATCGACTTGTTGGAGGTGCATAACATTCGCACACTTGGCGAAGCCATTGAGGCATCCAACAAGATCGTCGAAATCCGGCGGCGCCAGGCCAAGTATTAGGTCCGCACCCTAAACCTGCAGGCTCATGAGCCTGCTTCATCAATGGCAATGCACATCCGCCTGCCACACAACCAGGAAAAAGCATCGGGGCAAACCAAATGCCAATGAATGGTGCAGCACCGCCAGGCTCCACGACCGCACCACCGCTGCGGCCGGAACGGGTATTGGCAATTGCCGCTCTTGCCGCCATCCTCTTCCTGCAACCCTTCCTAGGCATCTTCGACAAAGGCGCGAATGAAACCTGGGCAGGCGTGCCAGTCCTGTTCGTCTACATCTTTATCGCATGGGCATTGGTCGTAGGGTTGACGGCTTTCGTCATGGAGCAGCGGGCTGAAGCGGAAGACGATACCAGCATGGAACTGCACGCAGACGATGCGACGTGGTCATCACCATCGGATCGCGAGAAAAGAAATACGGATAGTTTGCCAGACAGCGCCAGCAGGCTTGCAGCGCGCAAGCCTGACAAACAGTGAGGCTCGACGATGCTATCGACATCCGTCGTCCTGGTTGTATCTCTTGGCTATCTGCTGGCGTTATTCGCTATCGCACACACAGCCGATCGGATTGCCAGGACAGGCCGGCGGCAAAGCATCGTTTCCAATCCCTACATCTATTCGCTTTCACTGGCAGTCTATTGCACAAGCTGGACCTACTACGGCAGCGTCGGACGCGCGGCCACGTCAGGCGTCGGCTTCCTGCCGATCTACCTGGGCCCCACAATCGTGTTTACGCTGGGTTGGTTCGTGCTGCGAAAGATCCTGCGTATTTGCAAGACACAGCGGATCACCTCGATCGCCGACTTCATTGCCTCCCGTTATGGCAAAAGCCAGTTGATCGCCGGTGCCGTTACCGTCATCGTCGTGATTGGCACCATTCCATACATCTCGCTACAGCTAAAGGCGGTGGCCGTGAGCTTTGGCGTCGTCCTGGCCGAAGATGTCAACGCGCTGACTCAGGCCCTGGGTGCCTACGACATTGCCCTTGTTGTCACCATCGTGCTGGCTGCGTTCTCCATCCTTTTCGGCACCAGGCACATCGAGGCGACGGAACACCACGCCGGCATGGTCGTTGCCATTGCTGTTGAATCCCTGGTCAAGTTGGTGGCGTTCCTCGCGGTCGGTGTTTTCGTGACCTATGGCATGTTTGGTGGCTTTTCCGACATCTTCACAAAGGCCGCCAGCAACGCCGACCTGGCGAAGCTCATGACCATGGAAACGGCGGGAACAAATTGGCTGACGCTCATTCTGCTTTCGATGACGGCCATCGTTTGCTTGCCGCGGCAGTTCCAGGTCACGTTCGTTGAAAACACCGACGAACGGCACCTGACGCGGGCAACCTGGATGTTCCCGCTTTACCTGCTGGCAATCAATATCTTCGTTCTGCCGATTGCGTTTGCAGGCAATATCTATTTCGCGGACACAAACATAAACGCAGACACCTACGTGCTGGCACTGCCACTTGCCGCCGGCCAGTCGTTGCTGGCACTTCTCGTGCTGCTAGGCGGGTTGTCAGCAGCGGCAGCCATGGTCATTGTGGCATCAGTGGCCTTATCGACCATGGTCTGCAACGACCTCGTCATGCCTGCATTATTCCGTTTCTCCGCAAAGCGCCTTGCCGGACGACGCGACCTCACCTCCTTGTTATTGAACATTCGCCGAACGGCAATCTTAGGGGTCCTGGCGCTCGCATATTTCTATCTCTCCGCAGTCGGCAACACCTATCATCTTGTGACGATCGGTTTGATCTCGTTTTGCGCAGCAGCGCAACTCGCTCCAGCACTTTTGTTTGCACTTTATTGGCGCGGTGGCACGCGTCATGCAGCCTTTGCCGGGCTTTCTGCTGGATTTATCGTCTGGTTCTACACGCTGTTGCTGCCATCGTTTGCCAAGTCTGGTTTCCTCCCCACGAACTTCATAGAGGATGGACCATTCTCAATTGCTGCACTGAAGCCCTACGCGCTCTTCGGGCTCGATGGACTAGATACCATCTCCCACGCCCTGTTCTGGAGCATGGTATTCAATGTCGGCGCGTTCGCACTCGTCGCATTGTTCGGACGGCAGACACGCATCGAGCACATTCAGGCGACGGTCTTCGTCGAGGCGTTCAGCCAACAGTCGCAACCATTGGCGAGCCACCCGCATTTGAGCCGCAGCGGGCCAAGCATTGCGAGCTTGCGCGCGGTAGCTGCAAAATTTGTCGGCGAGGAACGCACGGAAAGTGCCTTTACAGCCTATGCCAAACGCCAAGGACGGGCTCTTGCTCAGGACTCTCTCGCCGACAGCGGGTTGATGCGGCTGGTTGAGCGGCTTGTAGCCGGCAGCATCGGAGCCGCCTCTGCACGTATTGCAATGGCGTCGGCGGTCAAGGCCGAGCAGGTGAGTTTCGAAGAAATAATGGAGGTGCTCGATGAAACCTCGCACGTCCTGGAATACTCCCGCCAGCTCGAAGAGAAATCACGCGAGCTTGAAATCGCAAGCAGCGAATTGCAGGCTGCCAATGCTCAGCTGC
>JBKEAX010000266.1:0-8063 GCA_047972825.1 Hyphomicrobiaceae bacterium
TTTTTCAGCATGCCTTCGAAATAATCGAACGCCTGATCGAGGTCTTTCTCAGTTGGAACGTTGAAGCCCTTGCCCGATGGTTGCGGCGGTGCTGCATCCTTATCATCCCCATCTTGTCCAGGGTCAGGTGGGTTGAGGCCCATGACGTCTTCAAGGCGACGGTTTTCTTCCTTGAGCGTCCTGTTTTCTTCCTCAAGCCTGGCAATCTTTTCCTGCAAGACCTTCTGATCATCCGGCATTGCCCGACAAGACCACTCTCCATCTCGGTCCGCGCAGATCGATACAGCACCATTTTGCGTATCAAGCCGGATGAACCCATCTTTCGCCGGCGTCATCGAGAACCGGCCCTCTTTATCCTGCGCCACAGCGCTGGCTGCCATCAGCCCAAGGACAGTTAGACTGGCGACAACGGCGGTCGCTGCAGCTGGTGTGAAATGGTTGAAACGCGGCATAGGGACAAAACCTCCATCTAGAGCCTGTTCAGCCGAAGTGTACGCGGTTTGGCGTGAAGAACATGCTAGAAATACAAGAAAACAGAGCGCGTTCGCGATTCCGTGAAAAGTGAGCGCGATCTAGAATTTGCAGGTGGGACAGCTATCGGTGCGCAATCAAGAATCGCACCCTGCCTACGCTCGGATTGCCACAGCCACCAACGCGCCATTACCGAATCACCTAATGCTCTTGCCGGCATTTCGCCAGCCCAAGGCAAAAGCGGCGAACTGTCGAAGCAGTTATACGACTAGTTTATATTAGCGTTTCCAATACGTTCTGACTATGTCGCTTGGACTTAACCTAACATTTACTGGGTCCTGCCAGCTTCCCAAATAGTGGTTCTGTCTCGTGTCGCGTTCGAACCAGGCGTTCATCCTGACACGGCAAAACCAGGACGGTTTCAAGACCGGTCCGAACTCCCCAGCGGAGCGCCTCGCCAGGATGGTTGAAGCGAGTGGAGATGGGGAAGAGAATGTCGACGCAATTCGGGGGCGGCGAAGACCAAAGCGCGGGATCTCGCGCAACGATTGATTCAGAGGTGGAAGCGGAGCGCCACGCCGAAAGGTTGCGCGGCCTCGTAGAAGGCATCGCGCTGCAGCTAACCCAAACGGAACAGCACGACTCCGAAACACTGGATCACATGCTGCAAAGGGCAAAAGCGCTCGGCGCCGCAGCTCACTCCTACCGGTCGCAAGTCGCGCCAGAGTACCGGCCCGCCTTTGAACGCATCGAGGACGGAGTAGCCGTTCTTGCCGATCACATCGCCGAACGTGCCAGCCAAAATGAACAGGCAGTCGATCCAGCACATGCCCCCCAACACGGCGGAGCACCGTTGGCTGGCAGTGAACTCCGGCCCGCCCGCACTCAAGCAACTACGAGTCCGGAAAAAGATGGCATAGAGTCATTCGGTGACATGGCTGAATTGACCAATCCCATTTCGTCACATCCTCAGATGGACAACGTTGATGATGGTTGGGAACAACGCACCGCGGACGCTTTTGCCACAGCCTACGAAGAGTCACTAAAAGCACCTGATGAAGCTGAGGACAGCCCTGCTACCGCCGTTGCGCCCTCGCAGAAAGCTCCTTCTGGCCAAGCCCCAAGAACATCACAGAGCGACACATCGCAAACGCCTGAAGCCGATCCCGGCCCCGCCAAGCAGGACACTTCGGACATTGGCGGCCTGAAGGAAATTTTCGCGAGCAACGATCATGATTGGCTGGACCAACGCTTTCTCGAAATTGCACAGCGTTTAGAAAAAAGCCTGAGCAGCTCACAACAAGAAGTAATGCGCGCAGACCTTGGACCGCGCTTCGACCAGCTGGAACAACATTTTGAAAAAGCCGTGAGCGGCCCAGATTCACAGCCGAACCAATCCGCGATGGAACAGCTCGAAGAGAAGATTGCCGAACTGGCACTACAGTTCGAAACAACACGGGGAGAACTCTCGCGCCTCGACAACATCGAGCATTCGTTGGCAGCAGTAATTGACCGCCTGGCCGACCCCCGTTTCGACAGTGCGTCGGCGCAATCCCCCGCGTCTCAGCCAGACCTCGAACTGTTCATTGCACAAGCCGTCGACCGCATCTCCGAACGGCTCGAAGGCACGAAGTCGAACCTGCCAGACTTTGATGGCCTCGCTGACGCGGTGGCCGAGCGGGCCGCATCCCACTTCACCAACTTGGGTCCTGCAAATGACAGCGCAGGCACCGGTCAGGTCGAAACCGTTCGCCAGCTATTGGAAAAATTCATGAGCGAACGGCGCGAAGGTGACGAACAGACATCCGCCTTGCTCGACACGATGCAGCGTGCCGTGATTCGCATGCTTGACCGCGTCGATGCTCTTGAGGCCGTGCAAAAGAAGGGCCCGGGGTATAGCAGTCTTGGCGATAACTTCCTCTCAACAACCACCGAATCTGTAGCTTCGGCTAGCATTCCAGTACCAGCCGTCACCCCTCCGGCCTTGCCCCAATCGCAAGCACAATCAATTGCAGACAGCCTGGTTGCTGAAAAAAATGCAGCCGCAACAGCATCCGCTCAGCCCGCAGCCGGAAATGGAGCCCCCCCTTCGATCGAACGCCTGCGCCAGGACTTCATCGCAAACGCACGCCGTGCCAAGGAGCTTGCTGAGAGCTCAAACGACCACGGCGCTGGTGCGGCTTCCCGCTCGTCACGGACGAGCACGTCGTCTGCCAAACAGCGCCGCCCGATCATCGAGCCCACCCTGGCAGGCAGTGCTCCCAGCCAGTCCAAATTGACGACAGAACAATCAGAAGCATCTGCCCCCCAGGCAACGTCCAGCCGCTGGCGGCGCATGCCATCACGCAAGGTCCTAGTCGGCGCTATCGTTCTGATGATCGCCCTTCCTGGCGCCCTTTTGTTGCTGAAAAAGGGCGGTCCCGCCTCTGCACCGGCAAAAATCGAAAGTACCACAGCGCCCACCAATCGGGAGATCGCTCCATTCGCACCGGCCAAGCAGACGATCGAAAGCAGCCAGCCGCAGCAATCCGAACCGTTGGTGCACGAACCCAGGAACGGAGCAAGCAGCGAACCGCCAAAGCCTTTGCTGGGTGAAGGTGAAGGCAAAAGCGAAAGCGAAAGCGCTCAGCAAGACACCGAATCGCAAAGCACCGGAGCAATGAGCTCTCCTGACGGCTCGCAGACTATCAACAGCAACGTTGCACCTGAAAACGCACCCGACACGAGCCGCTCCAAGGACTATCTTTTCCGAAGCTCGCCTGAAACCACGACCAAAGGTCTCCACCAGAACATTGAGGTGCCTGCGGATGCTCCAGAAGGCCAGGATTCAAATCTGCCTGACCGCAGCGATATCAACATCAACCGATATCCCCCCGCCGGCATCGCTGTGGTCACGCCTCGCCGTGCGCCTTCGCTCGATCAACTCGGCCGCTTGAACGATCGCCGTGCCTTGGCACAGCTTTCCGATCAACTGGGCGCCGCGCAGGTGGATGCCGTGCCCGCCGCCCTGATACCCGGGTTCATGACCGGCGATTCCACGGGCGCAGCCGGACCTGACGCTGTAACGGTGAAATCCTCGCTAAGCGACTCCCACCGCCAGCCACTCAATTTGCCGCCTGCCACGGTCGGTCCGCTTTCATTACGCCTCGCCGCCGCCAAGGGTGATCCGTCTGCACAATTCGCAGTGGCCGTCAGGTTCGCTGATGGAAATGGCATAAAGCCGGACCTCGCCGAAGCAATGCGTTGGTACCAACGCTCAGCCTCTCAGGGGTTCGCGCAATCACAATATCGCGTTGCCACGTTCTATGAACGCGGCCTGGGAACGGTACAAGACAACGCCCGCGCAAAGGTCTGGTACCAGAGGGCCGCAGAGAACGGCAACGTGAAGGCCATGCACAACCTTGCCGTTCTAAGTGCCGGGCAGACCGCCAGGACACCCGATTACAAGACGGCCGCGCGCTGGTTCCAGGCCGCCGCGGACCATGGCCTTGCAGATAGCCAATTCAATCTGGCCATCCTCCGTGACGGCGGGCTCGGCGTCACGCGGGACAGGACAGAGGCCTATAAATGGTTCGCACTCGCCGCGCGCAGTGGCGACAGTGAGGCGGCACGGCGCCAGAAGGACTTGGAACAGTCCATGGCATCGGCTGACTTGGCTGCAGCCCGCGAATTGGTGAACTCCTGGCAACCCAAGAGGGCCGGCCGGATCGCCAATGACCCGCTCACGGCTAGTGAAGACTGGAAAACCCGCGAAACGGCCGGGGGTATAATCTGACCAGTGAGCATGGGGTATGCAGCACGGGCATATCGGCATAATCGTTCGGTCAGATCACCCCTATCAGTATAGTGTTTTGGCCAATGTGCGTAGGCCCACCACAGCTGATAACCTACAACACGCACATGGTCGCATTGACCACGCATTTCTGACGCGCGAAAGGTAACCCAGGGAATAAATCGTTCCATTGGCAGCTGTATATTCGCGCGGGGGATCACTCGCCGATTGCCTATGGTAACGCACGCACACGCCTGAGGACCTAAACGCCACGCCCGTACCGGCGCGTGAAATGGGACATTTCATGAATTTCTATCTGCCCATCGCCGAGATGTCCGCAAACATTTTCATATTCCTTGGAATGGGTGCCGCGGTCGGTTTCCTTTCTGGAATGTTTGGCGTTGGCGGCGGGTTCTTGATGACACCGTTGCTGATCTTTTCGGGCATTCCCGCAGCAGTCGCCGTGGGTACGGAGGCAGCTCAGATCGTTGCATCATCCGTATCCGGCGCGATTGCGCAATATCGCCGCAATAACGTCGACATAAAAATGGGCGTCGTACTTCTTTCAGGCGGTATCGTCGGTTCCACAATCGGCGTACAGGTCGTCAAGATTCTGCGCGAACTGGGCCAGTTCGAACTGTTCGTCAAGCTGAGCTACGTGACCTTCCTCGGCATCATCGGCACATTAATGTTGATTGAGGCCCTCAATACCATTCGCAAGACGCGCGGCGGGGTCAAGATTTCAGCGCGGCGCCCCGGGCAGCACAGTTGGATCCACGGCCTGCCCTTCAAAATGCGCTTCCATCGCTCCAAGCTCTACATCAGCGCAATCCCACCGTTGATGATCGGTGCGTTTGTCGGTTTTCTTGGCGCTATCATGGGTGTCGGCGGTGGCTTCGTCATGGTTCCCGCGATGATTTACCTTTTGCGCGTACCCACCAACGTCGTAGTCGGAACATCCCTTTTCCAGATTCTGTTTGTGACGGCTGCAACAACAATCATGCATGCAACACAAAACCAGACCGTCGACATCGTCCTGGCGTTGCTGTTGATGATCGGTGGCGTTATTGGCGCCCAGCTCGGCGCCGTGGCAGGCGAAAAGCTCAAGGGCGAACAACTGCGAGCACTGCTTGCAGGCCTGGTCTTGTTGGTTTGTCTCAGGATTGCCTGGGAGTTGATCGTAATGCCCAGCGAGCTTTATTCCGTCGGCAGCGTCATCGGCGGAGGGCATTGACCATGATGACAAACATGCGCTTCTTCAATGCCGCAATAAGCTTCGCATTCGCTGTTATGGTGCTTGGCGTCATCCAGCAGCCAGGTCCCGCTCATGCTCAGACCCCCGCCGCGCCAGATGCAAACGCTGCGGCCACCGGTCAAATGGCCGGAGAAGCCCAACCAACTCTAGCCGACGACGAAACACCCGAACCACTGCTGCAAGACGGGCGCCCCAAGGAAGCTGTCGAGACAGATATTTCCACGCGCAGCGTGGCTGTCACGTCGAGCTTCGATGGCACCGAAATCATCGTCTTTGGCACTGTCGAACATAGCCGCCAGAAAACGCCCGAGTCAGGCTACTATGACGTGGCAGTCGTTATCGATGGCACCCCGACACCAATCATTGCCCGGCGCAAAGGTCACGTGGCAGGAATCTGGATCAACACAGATTCCGTGCTTTTTGAGCAGGTGCCGAGCTACTACGCAATCACGTCCACCAGGCCGATCAACGAAATCGCCACGCCCGAGGTGCTTGATAAGAACGCCATCGGCTTTGACAGCGTACACATGAAAGTCCGCTCGGACCAACCGCAATGGACACCTGAGGAACTGGCTGAGTTCCGCAGCGCTGTAATCCGCCTGAAGCAGAAAGACCAGCTCTACCAGAAGAGTGACTACGGCGTAGCTTTCATCGGACGCAGCTTGTTTCGATCAACAATTTCGTTGCCCGCCAACGTTCCCGTTGGGCCACTCGTTGTCCACACCTACCTCTTCAAGGACGGCGAACTCCTCAGCAAGCACTCAAATCCTGTGAAGCTTCAGCGCGAAGGCTTGGAGCGCTACCTCCATATGTTAGCGTTCGATTACCCGATGTTCTACGGCATCTTCGCAGTTTTTCTCGCCGTGGTCGCTGGCCTCCTGGCTTCTGCCGTTTTCAAGCGCGGCAGCCACTGATACGCCAGCAATTCATCGCTCGCTAATCCGGCCGCAGTAGGCGTGTTGCGATGTGATAAAGCCCTTCCTGACCCAGCAGCCAGACTGCCATACGATTGTCCGCAAACAAGCCTGCAAATGCTTCGTCAAGCACATTGAGACCGCCGGTGTAGCTGCCGAAGGCCGGCAGAACGAGACGAAGGCCATTGCCGACGAAGCAAGGCTTGCGCAACGTAAGCCCATCAAGCGTAACCTTGGCCGCCGGATGGAGGTGCCCTGAAATTTCGTGGGTCGCATGCGCAGGGCCTGGCTCATGACGAAACGTTAAACCCTCAACCGTGATCTCGTCACGCACATGGCCGCCCATATGTCCTGTTGCGGCAGGGTCGTGATTGCCCGTGATCCAGATCCATTCGCAGTGTTCCTGCATGACACGCAGACGCGCAAGGTCATCTGGATGCATACGGCTTGGACCATCTGCATCGTGAAAGCTGTCGCCTAGCGCGATGATCGTTTCAGCCTGATACCGGTCAACCACACGAGCCAGCCGCTCAAGCGTATCGCGAGTGTCGTATGGCGGCAGCATCTGCCCCCTCCGGGCGAATGCCGACCCCTTCTCCAGATGCAGGTCAGCAACGATGAGGGCACGTTCACCCGGCCAGAACAGCGCACCGGACATGTCCGCACGGAAACGCTTACCGCACACCGTGACAGGCTGTTCCAGAAAATCGTCGATACCGAGCCGGTCAGGTTTGAGTTGCAGCATCACGTTCCCCTGGAGCCACGGTGTTGCGACAGACGCAATCGGAATGCGCCGCCATCACATTCCTCGTATCAACCAACCATTCTTACATCGAAGCTTCGCGAATCAGCGCCTCGGACGCTTCCCTTAATACACTCTCTCGTGCACTCCGCGCGACCGTCTCGCGGCCGATCTCCAGAAGAATTGGCACAGACAAGGGCGAAACTCGCCCGAGTGAGACATGTCTGATGCGCCCTTTTATCCGTAGCAAAAACTCACCCAGCCTGCCGATGTCGAGAAGCCCGCTGGACGCATCCGCCCATGCCGCCTCCAGCAGGACATGGCCCGGGTCATGTCTGCGAAGAACGTCATAAATAAGATCAGTTGACATCGTCACCTGACGGCCCGACTTTTCGCGCCCTGGATGCCGTCGCTCGATAAGGCCGGCAACAACGGCAGCGAGCCGGAACGTTCGCTTCATGAGGTTTGATTCCGCGAGCCACGCATCAAGGTCGTCACCGAGCATGTCAACGCCAAACAACGCCTCTGTTTCGAGGCCTCCCTCGGCGATCATTTGTGAAACGTCACGTCCGCACCAAACTGAAAGCCCGTAATCATTGGCAACGAAGCCATGTGGCATGGCGCCAGCACGCTCAAGTCTTCGCGTCAAAAGCATACCCAACGTCTGATGCGCCAGGCGGCCTTCGAACGGGTATGCAACCATGTGAAAACGCTTGTCGTGCGGGAATGTTTCAATCAACACCTCATCTTGCGCTGGCAAAGCTGAGCGATCGGATTGCAAGGTAAGCCATTCGCATACCGGTTCAGGCAAGGCGCGCCATTCATCACGTTGCGCCAGCATGCGTCGCACACGCATAGCCAAATGAGTGGATAAGGGAAATTTCCCGCCACCGTATGACGGGATCATGG
>JBKEAX010000292.1:0-2490 GCA_047972825.1 Hyphomicrobiaceae bacterium
GTGGCCGGCGGCTGCAGGCACTTCTGCAGGCCCTGCGAACTCCAGCACGCAAGGTGGCTTCCAGATTGCCCAAGCGGCATCGCCGGCGCAGGGCATCGTCGATAGCCTGCTTGGCGACAAATCCAAGGCCCAGGCAAACAAGGATGCACAGCAGCAAAAAGAGGGCACTGGCGGCGGCGCAGCCAGTACCGAGGGGGGAAAACCTGCAGACGCTTCGGGCAATGGGCAACAAGGTGCTAACGGCCAAGAGCAAGCGGGGGAGCAAAAACAAGCTCCCGCAAAAGAAGAGCCAATCGTTTTATCCGAGCAACTCGAAGAGGTTATAAAGCCGGTTCGTCGCATCGCAAACCAGCTTGAAGAGTTCGAAAAGACCGTTGAACGGGTCAAGGAGCGCGATGAGGAGCTGGCCAAGGCGCGCCTCGAAATCGAAAAGTTGCCACCGGCAGCACGGCAGGCGATGGAGGCAATAAAGCCCAAACTCGCGGACCTGAATGCGCAAATTCAGAAACTTGGTCCGGAAGCCAAGACGAATGAGGGCGGCGAAGCAGCAGTTATTACGTCTGAACGCACACGCCTGCAAAAGACCGCAGGACAACTGGATAGCGCAATGAAAGGCGCGGACCTGCTGGCTGTCAAAGCGCAGCAGCTGGTTGAACGCGTGCAAAATCTCAGGCAGCAAATTTTTTCACGGCAAGTGCTGACGCCAACCAAGCTGTCACCACTTTCACCCGCAGTCTGGAAGGATGTTGTCAGCGAGCTTCCCAGGGCCGGTGGGGAAATTGCCGCGATCGGACAGCGCTGGTGGTCAAGAGCATCCACCAAGCTTTTAGAGCTTGGCGGCATTTTTGCGCTGACCCTGCTGACATACTTGGGATTTCGACTGCTTCGGAGCCGCATTCTCACAGCCCGCCTTGAGCGCCCGGAAGGTAGCCCGATGCCGGGATTTTTCGATCGGGCGGTGGTTGCAAGTTGGGTTGCACCGACGCTTGTACTGCCCGCAGTTGGCGGGCTGTTAATCTTCTACTTTGGACTACGCAGCAACGACCTGCTTTACCTGCAATCAGATCGGATCGCGAGGTCCGTCTATCAGGCTGCCCTCATAGGCATCATCGTGTTTGGCCTATCTGCAGCTATCCTGCAGCCAACACGCCGCGAATGGCGACTTCTCGATCTTTCAGATGTCTCAGCGCGGCGGCTCAACAGCCTAATTAAACTTGTTGTTATCGTTTTCAGCATCGATCTGGTGATGCGGGAAGTGATCAAGTTGCTGTTCCTGCCGTTCCAGGTCTCGGTTGCACAGGCATTCTTGTTCAGTTTGATCTTTGCCGGCCTGCTTCTTGCCCTAGCGCGCACACCGATACAGAGGCAATCGCGTGCTGTGGCCGGCGCAGTCGAAGGAGATGAGGCCGAGGAAGTTCAGCAAGCCGTCTCGCAGTGGCGGCCTTTATGGCTCAAGATCCCCCTGGTAGTGGTGGTGCTGTTTATCGCCGGTGCGGCACTGAGCGGTTACGTATCGCTTGCCCGACTTGCCGCTGCCCAGGTTCTGCTGACGGGCACCGTGGTTGTCGCGATCGTACTCGCCCATCTGGCTATCCGTGCGATTGCACACGATACGACTGTCGATGCCGCAGAAGATGCGGGAGCGGGATCGCGCATTCTGTCGCGGCGATTTGGACTGGAAGGCCAGAAGGGCCGCCAGATGGACCAGGTTGTCTATTACACGCTGAATTTCCTGCTGGCGCTTCTCGCGTTGCCCATCCTGCTAGCAACGTGGGGCTTCACCCCGCCCGAAATCCTCGGCTTTGCAAGGACTGCTGTGTTCGGTTTCGACGTTGGGGGCATGCATATATCGCCAACGAAGATCCTACTTGCGACCGGCCTGTTCATCGGATTGTTGTTTACAACCCGGCTCATTCAGAAATGGCTGCAAGCAACGTGGCTTCATCCCTCGCGGATTGATGCGGGTCTTGCCAACTCGATCTACACCGGCGTCGGTTATATCGGCTACACGATCGCGGCACTGGTGGCGGTCGCCTATAGCGGGTTTGACATTACCAATCTGGCGATCGTGGCTGGTGCGCTATCTGTCGGCATTGGCTTTGGTCTTCAGTCCATCGTCAACAATTTCGTCTCGGGCCTGATCCTGCTCGTTGAACGTCCGATCAAGGTGGGTGACTGGATTTCTGTTGGCGAATATGAGGGTCATGTCCGGCGCATCTCGGTACGTTCCACGGAAATTGAGACGTTCAATCGCTCAAGCGTGATCGTGCCGAACTCGGAGTTGATTTCCGGGTCAGTCACGAACCGTACGCACCGGAACGCCCTTGGGCGCGTAGAGATCATGGTTGGGGTCAGCTATGATTCCGATCCAGAACAGGTCAAAGCGTTACTGGAAAAAGTGACGGACGAGTCAACGCTCATCCTGAAGTTTCCCGCGCCCCTGGTATCGTTTGACAATTTCGGTGCCAGCTCGCTGGATTTCACCCTCCG
>JBKEAX010000327.1:0-3593 GCA_047972825.1 Hyphomicrobiaceae bacterium
ATGCTGTTGCTGCGTTCGACTGCAACTCCGCAACCGCATTGGCATTCGCCGGTTCACTGCTGCCACTGGACTTGAAGCCGTTGCCGATGCGCACGATGCCGCGAACGAGGCCGTGGCTGACCAGCTTTTGCGCTGGCGTGTCGAGCGCCAGATCCTCGTCAGTCTCTTCATCCGAAGATCCCAGCCCCGTCTCGCCAACGATCTCGCGCGGATCGACATGGGCCAGGTCGTTGCGCCCAAGATAGGACACAGCCAACTCGCGGAAGATGTAGTCGAGGATCGAGGTGGCGTTCTTGATTGCCTCGTTGCCCTGCACGATGCCGGCTGGCTCGAAGCGGGTGAACGTAAACGCTTCGACATATTCTTCCAACGGCACGCCGTATTGCAGGCCGAGCGAAATCGCGATGGCGAAGTTGTTCATCAACGAGCGGAAGGCAGCACCTTCCTTGTGCATGTCGATGAAGATCTCGCCGACCTTGCCATCGTCGTACTCGCCCGTGCGCAGGTAGACTTTGTGTCCGCCGACACTGGCCTTTTGCGTATAGCCCTTCCGCCGTGAGGGAAGTTTGCTGCGTTCTTGTCCCTGGTTCTTTTCTTCCCTCGCAACACGAAGATCCTCTTCGAGTTGCAGAACGCGCTGCGTCAGGCGCTCGGCGGCAATCTCTACCCGCTTCGTCTGCGGATTCGACGCCGTTAGCTTCTCTGCCGTCTCGTCTTGCTCTTCCTCAGTCTCTCCAAGGATTTGCGAATTGAGTGGCTGCGATAGTTTTGAGCCGTCGCGATATAGTGCGTTGGCCTTCAGTGCCAGCCGCCACGACAGCATGTAGGACTGCTTGCACTCGTCCACCGTCGCGTCATTCGGCATGTTGATGGTCTTGGAAATTGCACCCGAAATGAACGGTTGCGCCGCCGCCATCATGCGAATGTGGCTTTCGACCGACAAGAACCGCTTGCCTTTGCGGCCACAAGGGTTGGCGCAATCGAACACAGGCAGGTGCTCATTTTTCAGGTGCGGCGCACCTTCCAGCGTCATGGCGCCGCAGACGTGCTCATTGGCTGCTTCGATGTCCTTCTTGCTGAAGCCGAGGAAGGCCAGTAACTCGAACGCAGGATCAGTCAACTTCTCGGCCGGCACCTTGAGTGTGTCGGTCATGAAAGCTTCGCCGAGTGTCCACTTGTTGAACACGAACTTGATGTCGAATGCAGTCTTCAGACCCAGCTCAACCTTTGCGATTGCCTCGTCGGTGAAACCTCTCGCCTTGAGTGTCGTGTGATTGATGGCAGGAGCCTGGGAAAGCGAACCATGGCCAACGGCATAGGCCTCGATTTCGGCAATCTCGCTTGAACGGTAGCCAAGTCGATCAAGTGCTTCAGGCACTGAACGGTTGATGATCTTGAAATAGCCGCCACCGGCCAGTTTCTTGAACTTGACGAGGGCGAAGTCCGGCTCGATGCCGGTCGTGTCGCAATCCATGACGAGGCCAATGGTGCCGGTCGGCGCGACCACGCTCGCTTGCGCGTTGCGGTAGCCGTGCTTCTCCCCGAGCGCCAATGCCCGGTCCCAGGCAGCAGACGCAGCTTCTGCCATCGCTGGGTCTTTCAGCGACCCAATGTCGAGCGGAACAGGGTTCGTGGAAAGCTGCTCGTAGCCAACTGCCTCACCCCTGGCTGCGCGGCGATGGTTGCGGATGACGCGCAGCATGTCGGTTGCGTTGTCGTCATAACCTGGGAAGGCTCCAAGTTCGGAGGCCATTTCGGCGCTGGTCGCATAGGATGTGCCAGTCATGATCGCCGAGATTGCCCCGCAAATGGCGCGACCTTCCTCAGAGTCGTAGGAAATGCCAGCGGCCATCAGCAGGCCGCCGATGTTGGCAAAACCGAGCCCCAGTGTGCGGTAACGATAGGAAAGCTCGGCAATCTGGCGCGAGGGGAACTGCGCCATCAGGACAGAGATTTCCAGCACGATGGTCCATAGCCGGCAGGCATGCTCGAACGCGCCAATGTCGAATGATTTGTCGGCGCGGCGGAACGACATCAGGTTGAGCGAGGCAAGGTTGCAGGCCGTGTCGTCGAGGAACATGTATTCCGAGCACGGGTTTGATGCGCGGATCTCGCCCGACTGGGGGCACGTGTGCCAGTCATTGATGGTGGTGTGGAACTGGATGCCGGGGTCAGCGGATGCCCAGGCGGCATAGCCAACCTTTTCCCATAGTTCCCTGGCTGAAACCGTCTTCACGACTTCCCCGCCGATGCGTGCGGTGAGGTTCCACGTGTCATCTGCTTCGACTGCGTTGAGGAAGTCGTCTGAGACACGCACGGAGTTGTTGGAGTTCTGCCCGGCAACCGTCAGGTAGGCTTCCGAATCCCAGTCGGTATCGAAAGTGTCGAACGCAATGTCCTTGTAGCCCTGCTTGGCAAACTGGATCACGCGCAGGATGTAGTTCTGCGGAACCTGATCGCGGCGCGCTTCTTTGACCGCGCGCTTTAGTGCCGGGTTCTTGGAGGGTTCGTAGCAGTCATCGCCATCAGCCTCGCAATTGACGCAGGCTTTCATGATCGCCTTGAGGCGCTTCTGGCATATCTTCGAACCGGTAACGAGGGCGGCGACCTTCTGCTCTTCCTTCACCTTCCAGTTGATATATTCCTCGATGTCGGGATGATCGATGTCGACAACAACCATCTTGGCCGCGCGCCGTGTCGTGCCGCCGGACTTGATGGCGCCGGCCGCCCGATCACCGATCTTCAAGAAGCTCATCAGACCCGATGAACGCCCGCCCCCCGACAGCTTCTCGTTGGACGAACGAAGAGACGAGAAGTTGGAGCCCGTGCCCGAGCCGTATTTGAACAGGCGCGCTTCACGCACCCACAAGTCCATGATGCCGTTCTCATTGACCAGATCATCCTCGACTGACTGGATGAAGCAGGCATGCGGCTGGGGATGCTCGTAGGCGGATGATGAAAGCGTCAGTTCGCCCGTCTTATAGTCGACGTAATGGTGGCCCTGGCCAGGTCCGTCGATGCCATAGGCCCAGTGCAGCCCTGTGTTGAACCATTGCGGCGAATTGGGCGCCGCCATCTGCATGGCAAACATGTAACGGTGCTCATCGTAGAAGGCACGTGCATCTTCCTCGCTGGAAAAATAGCCGCCCTTCCAACCCCAGTAGGTCCAGGTGCCGGCAAGCCGGTCGAACACCTGGCGTGCATCGGTTTCGCCACCCATGCGGTCGTTTGCTGCACGTTCTGACAGGGCTCTGTCGTCTGGCACTGAGCGCCACAGCCAGGACGGAACGTCATTTTCCTCCACCCGCTTCAGGTTGCGGGCAACACCGGCCTTGCGGAAATACTTCTGCGCCAGAATATCTGCGGCGACCTGGCTCCAGTGCTCAGGTACTTCAAACCCGTCGAGGCGAAACACGATCGAACCGTCGGGGTTCTTGATCTCGCTAGTGGCGCGCCGGAAAGCGATTTTTTCGTAAGGTGATTTTCCGGCCTCGGTGAAGCGCCGCGTAATTTTCATGAGTTGTCCCCGCCTTTGGCGATTAGAAGTCTTTTGTTTTGGCCGGCGCTTTTTTGCTGCGCATCGGCCCGGCTCA
>JBKEAX010000437.1:0-4345 GCA_047972825.1 Hyphomicrobiaceae bacterium
GAGTTTCGATGGATCAATGCTGTCGATCAGCGCAGACTTCGTGTCTGGATCGATACGCGGTGCCGAAGAAAGCGCCTTTGCTCCATCCGGTTGCAGAGATACAACGCGGATACTCGATTTCGATAACCGGCGTTCCAGCTGCCAGACGGTTTCATCGAACAATTTCTGGTCCGAGAGCCGCACCGACAGATTGGGCTTCACCTCCGCGAGGTAGCCGACGCCTTGGCCGCGCTGCGGATCCGTTTGCAGTTTGTAGCTACGTTTGTACGCCTGAAGGTGAAGTTCGGCGCCGGCGGGCAATTCCTTGATTGCCTGAGGGCGTTTAAAAACCGCATCTTCCGACAGGTAGAGTTTGAGCGGCCCATCGCCCGCGTGGTCTGGTGCCAATGTCCTGGCAACCCGTGCCATTTCATCGGCATTGGCTGCGGTAAACATCTCGCCGGACTTGTTGGCGAATTTCCAATGTCCTTCGGGCGTAACGTGCGCAGCCAAGGCCACACTGGAACCGTCCTCGGGCAGCAGTTTAAGGTGCCGCAGCGAAAGGCCGCCCATTCCGTCAAGCCCACGTCCCCCGCGCCGTGCTGCGTCACCACCGGCTTCGCCTGCTTCACGCGCCAAGCGTGTCAGCCAGTTAGCTTCAGCTGTACGGACGTGCCCTGTGGCCAATGCTGCGGCCATCATAATCAGGACCAATGACAACGCGCGAAAAATGGAACGCCTGACGCTTTTTGAACCCACAGCCTTGTTGCTCTGGAGCGCGTGAACCCTGCTCACAACCTTAACCATCACCTACCTTCGAATAATCCGGAATACGCTTTTCCATGAATGCCTGGAAAGCCTCCCGAGCTTCTGCCGATCGCAATTGGCGCGCAAATATTTCCGCCTCTTCCTCGATTCGGCGCACGACGCCGGCCATGTCACCGCGCAGCAATCTGCGTGCCTGGGCCAGCGCTTCAGGTGGTTTGCGTGCAAGCGCCGATGCCGCACCCAACACTTGCTCTTGAAGAGACTCTGCTGGAACGATGGCATTGAGAAGGCCTGCCCGCTGCATCGCCTCGGCATCCATTGACGCACCAAGCACGAGCATCTCAAATGCCCGCGCATACCCCATCCGTTGCGGCATCAAAAGGCTTGAAGCAGCTTCGGGCACGAGTCCAAGATCAAGAAATGGAGTTTGAAAACGTGTCGAGGACGTTGCAAATACCATGTCGCAGTGAAACAGCAACGTTGTGCCGATGCCCACGGCGAGCCCGTCAACCCCTGCCAGCATTGGTTTTTGGACCTGCGGCAGAAGCTTGATAAAGCGCAGTACTGATTTCAAAACAGCCTGATTGCCAGATGAAGACGCCAGAAAATCGCCAATGTCATTGCCTGCGGTAAAGACACCGCCTGAGCCGAGGATTACGTGGACCGAAATGGTAGGATCTTTGTCGCCAGATGCGAGGGCATCAGACAGGGCATCATACATTTCACCAGTCAAAGCATTCATCTTTTCAGGGCGATTGAAGCGCAAGACCTGCGTTGCACCTTCACGCTGAACCGCAATGTCGGTCATGATGACCACGCCCTTATGCTTCCAGCCGTGCAGGCGTCGCCGCCAGCACCGCGTCCGCACCCCCCGTCACCGTATCGGCAAGCCCCGGCGCTTCTGTCGAAACGTTTTCCGCGAAATACCGCGCCAACAATACTGCGCGGCCTTCGCCATTGCCGTTGCGCACCGCGGCCACTGCACTTTTCCCGAGATAGGCACCACCCGCGGCAATGCCAAACAGCCGCAAATAAGGCGTCGCCGAAGCGAGCGCGGCTTCTGGATGCGATTGCAACTGCTCGCCCATCCAATGCGTTGCCGCAGCCAGTGCCTTCACGGCACCGCCGAGCTTTTCGGCCATGCGCACAAAGTCGGATTGGTTTGAGGCAACCACCTCGCCCACCATCTGCGACAAGTCTTCGATGTAAGCCTTGACGACCGCACCATCGCCAAGTGGCAATTTGCGCATGACCAGATCAATCGCCTGGATGCCGTTTGTGCCTTCATATATCGGCAGGATACGCGCGTCCCGCAAATATTGTGCGGCACCGGTTTCCTCGATGAAGCCCATGCCGCCGTGCACCTGGATGCCGACTGATGCCACATCAACGCTTGCGTCCGTCGAGAATGCCTTGGCAACCGGCGTCAACAGTGCACCACGGGCGGTGGCGGCTTCCCGCTCACTCGCGTCTTTTGCGAGCTGTGAAAGGTCAATCTCTCCGGCGGTTGCATAGCAAATCATGCGTGCGGCCTGGGTCAACGCCTGCATGTGCACGAGCGACCGCGCAATATCCACGTGATTGATGATGGATGTCATCTCGCCAGGAGGGTCGCCCAGCTTGGCGCCCTGCTTGCGTTCGCGCGCGTAGGCATCGGCATGCTGGCTGGCCCGTTCCGAAATCGCCACGCCCTGTATGCCGACCGCCAACCGCGCCTGGTTCATCATATGGAACATGGTGGCGAGGCCGCGGTTTTCCTGGCCGATAAGATAACCGATGGCGCCATCGTCTTCGCCATACTGCATGACGCAAGTCGGGCTGGCATGAATGCCCAGCTTATGCTCGACGCCAGTACACACCACATCGTTACGCGCGCCGATCGCTCCGTCTGCGCCGACAAGGTATTTGGGCACCAGGAAAAGAGAGATTCCCTTGGTCCCTGGCGGAGCATCTGGCAAGCGGGCCAAAACGAGGTGAATGATGTTTTCAGATAACTCGTGGTCGCCATAGGTGATGAAAATCTTGGTGCCGAAGACGCGATAGGTTCCGTCGTCCTGAGGCATCGCCCTGGTTCGGATAGCGCCCAGGTCGGAACCTGCCTGTGGCTCCGTCAGGTTCATGGTGCCGGTCCACTCTCCCGATACCATCTTGGGCAAATACGTGGCCTTCTGCTCATCCGTACCAGAGATCATCAGTGCGTGGATTGCACCTTGCGTCAGCAGTGGGCAGAGCCCGAACGACATATTGGCCGAGTTCCAGATTTCGGCCGCCACCATCTGCACGATTTCCGGCAACCCCTGGCCGCCGTAGTCCGGTGAACACGGCAGTGCACCCCAACCAGAGGCGACGAACTGTTCGTAGGCCTCTTTCCAGCCGTCTGGGGTCAAAACCTTGCCGTCAACCAGCTTGGACCCTTGTTTATCGCCGATCTTATTGAGCGGATCGAGGACTTCGGCCCCGAATTTACCGGCTTCCTCGATCACAGCTGTCAGTGTTTCCAGGTCAAGATCGTCGTAAAGACCTGCGGCAAGGCGTCCATCAAGGTCTGCGGCCGTCTTGAGGGCGAGCAGAATGTCGTCTACTGGAGCCTGATACGTCATGGGCGCTCGCCTCCTCGTCAGCGGTTATTCTTGATTAACCCTGACACTAGGCGGTTCGCCGTCGAAGCGAAAGGGCCATGGTTGACCTTTCCGTCAACTAGGGTCCGGCCCCTAACTTGCGAGCATTGGAGTAGGCTGCAAATGGCCGTCGTCCCGGCCAGCGATGAGAATGTGCAAGAGGCTGGCGCGTTGATCCGCACCGGCGCGTTGGTCGCGTTTCCAACTGAAACGGTCTATGGCCTGGGTGCTGATGCCACGAACGGCGAAGCCGTCGCCCGGATTTTCGAAGCCAAGGGCCGCCCCCGTTTCAATCCGCTCATCGTGCATGTTGCCAGCCTAGCACACGCTGAAAACCTGGCGGACTTCCCACCGCTTGCTCGCACCCTGACGAAACGCTTCTGGCCCGGGCCGCTGACGTTGGTGTTGCCACGTCTCCCACGCAGCGGCCTATCCGATCTCGTCTCAGCCGGACTGGATACAATTGCCGTGAGATGCCCATCGCACCCTTTGGCGCGCCAGTTGCTTGCGGCTTCCGGTCGACCGATAGCAGCGCCATCGGCCAACCTGTCTGGGCATGTCAGCCCAACATCGGCTGGCCATGTCGCGGCCGACCTCAAGGTAGGGATTGCCATGATCCTGGATGGCGGGGACACAGAACACGGCCTAGAATCGACGGTGATCCGTATCGACACCTCGCCCAATGGCGATCAGCGGATCGTGCTGTTGCGTCCAGGTTCGATCACCGCCCATGACATCACCGCTGCAACGGGCCGTGACGTCTTGCGCGCCAAGGATGCTGCATGCGCGCCAACATCGCCCGGCCAGCTCGCAAGCCACTATGCGCCACGGGCTCGTGTCCGCATCAATGTTGCGTCAACGGAATCGGGCGAGGCACTGCTTGCTTTTGGCGCCAACGTTCCCGAGCATGATGGTCCAACTCTCAATCTTAGTGAAAAGGGTGACCTGATCGAAGCAGCTGCCCGCCTGTTTTCTGCACT
>JBKEAX010000468.1:0-4469 GCA_047972825.1 Hyphomicrobiaceae bacterium
CGTCGCGGTATCGCGCCGGGTGGCGATGTGAAGTTTTCCGACGAGCTGATCGCACTGGACGACGCACGCCGCCGCCACCAGACGAAGCTGCAGGAGGCGCAGTCACGCCGCAACGCAGCCTCCAAGGAAATCGGCAAGGCAATAGGCGCCAAGGACACGGCCACTGCCGAAAAGCTCAAGGCGGAGGTGGGCGAACTCAAGGAGTTTATTCAGGGCGGAGAGGAAGAAGAGCGCCAGCTCGTGGCCGCGTTGAATGAGGCGCTGTCGGTCATTCCCAACCTGCCGCTTGCCGACGTTGTCGATGGTGCGGATGAAAACGACAACAAGGAAGTGCGGCGCTGGGGCGAGCCGAAAAAGTTCGACTTTGCGCCAAAGCAACATTTTGAATTGGGCGAAGCGCTGGGCCTGATGGACTTCGAGAGCGCTGCCAAGACGTCGGGAGCGCGATTTGTGTTCCTGAAAGGTGCATTGTCACGGTTGGAGCGCGCCGTTGCATCCTTCATGATTGACCAGCACACGGGGGCAGCGGGAGAAGGGCATGGCGGTTATACCGAATACAATCCGCCGTTGCTGGTTAAGGATCACACCGCCTACGGCACTGGCAACTTGCCGAAGTTCGCCGAGGATCTATTCCATACCGACAATGGTTTCTGGCTCATCCCTACGGCGGAAGTCTCGCTGACCAACCTCGTGCGAGAAGAAATCCTTGATGGTGAAACGTTGCCAAGACGCATGACAGCGTGGACGCCGTGCTTCCGTTCCGAGGCGGGAGCAGCCGGAAAGGACACACGCGGCATGATCCGCCAGCATCAGTTCTCCAAGGTGGAACTGGTTTCGATCACCAAGCCGGAAGAGTCGATTGCCGAACACGAGCGCATGACGGCGTGTGCGCAAGGTATTCTCGAAAAGCTGGGCCTGCCCTACCGCACGATGATGCTTTGCACCGGCGACATGGGCTTTGCCAGCCAGAAGACCTATGACATTGAGGTGTGGTTGCCTGGGCAGGACGCTTATCGCGAGATCTCATCGTGTTCGGTGTGTGGTGAGTTCCAGGCGCGGCGCATGAACGCACGCTATCGCGCTGGCGAGAAGGACGTTCGTTTCGTGCATACCCTGAACGGATCTGGTCTCGCGGTTGGGCGCACGTTGGTTGCGGTCATGGAAAACTATCAACAAGCCGACGGGACAATTGTCATACCCGATGCATTGAAACCGTACATGAATAGTATAGAAAAGATCGAGGCAATCTGACTTGGAGCAAGTTCCCACTCTCCGTTTGCGCGGTGAGGGCAGCTTCTCGCGGGCCATAGAAGTAATTGCCCTTGCGCCTGCCCCTTACTTCATCGCGAAGGGCGATTGGGAAAGAAGTTGACATGAGAATTCTCGTTACCAACGACGACGGCATCAACGCGCCGGGGCTGCAGGTTCTGGCCGATATTGCACGTGAACTGTCCGATGATGTGTGGATCGTCGCGCCTGATACCAACCAGTCGGGTGCTTCGCACTCGCTGACGCTGCATGAGCCGTTGCGTTGCCTGGAAGTGGCGGACAAAACGTTTTCGGTCAAAGGCACGCCGACAGATTGCGTCATCATGGGGGTGCGGCACATCCTGTTGAACGCGCCTCCAGATCTTATTTTGTCGGGTGTGAACCGCGGCTCCAACATCGCCGAGGATGTCACGTACTCAGGCACTGTTGCGGGCGCAATGGAAGGCTCGCTGCTGGGTTTTCGCGCCATCGCATTCAGCCAGGCTATCGATTATGAGCGCAACGAACCGATCCAATGGCAGACGGCGAGGTCATACGGGCCAGGCATCGTGCGGCGGTTGTTGGACATGGATTGGAACCCGTCGGTTCTCATGAACATTAATTTTCCACCCGTGATGCCCGACGACGTCAAAGGCATGATGGTGACGACGCAGGGCAAGCGTGACCAGAGCCTGCTGCATATCGACGAACGCTTCGACACCTGGAAGCAGCCCTACTACTGGTTCAACTTCGAGCGCCGCCGTTCCAATCCTGGTGAGGGGACAGATCTTTGGGCCCTCTACAACGGCCTCATCTCGATCACACCATTGACACCCAACCTGACTCACCTGCCTGCAATTGAGAAACTTGGCGGTGTCATGAATGGTCCTGCATCTGCAACTTGATCGTTTGTTGTTTGCATTTCCAATTGAAGCTCGGTTTTGAGCTGACGAGCCAGCACAATTTACAAATATAAATGGTGCTGGCCCCCTGTGCCGGCATTGCCATGACATGCCCAGGAATGGTCGCAACTCGGCCTAACGTCACGCACAATCAGGTCGTACACATTCACGTGTGGCAATCGCTTCTGCCGCGTTGATTTTCGATTTGCAAATGCATTGCCGAGGTAATGCACTGACGCATTGAAGAGACTGCGCAATGGCTTGAGCAAGGCAATTTCGGTGCTGGTTGCGCATGGTGTTTGAATGCAGCCAGTCGCACCGACCGACGTGGGACTCTCCCTTCCCGTTAAGGGTTGATTAACCGGTTAAGGGTTAATCAAGAGAGAGTAGAGGTGCGTATCATGATGTATTTTAAGCGTTACAACGGTGATTTGAGCGGCGCGGCAAAGCCGGGTGCGCTTTTTTCTGCGTTAACCCTGTCCTTGCTGCTGTCTGGGTGCAGTGCTGAAGTGGGACGTTTCAACAATCCTTCATTCAACTTGAGTGGTGGAACCGAAACCGGTGCTCTTCCCAGTCCATCCGAACCGATGATGGGTAGCAGTGCGCCACTGGGCGATTCTTCGAATAGCTACGCTGGCAACAGCTACACGCCACCACCAAGCTACGAGCGTTCCAACGGTGTACGGGCTGCGGCACTTCCACCGCCTTCGACGCCGCCGGCCGCGACACCGCGCTATGAGACAAATCGCGGGTATGAAACGCGGAGCGCTGACGCGGCCCCTGTCTACCAGCCACCGCGTGCACGGTATAATCCTGAGCCGCGCCCTGCGCCCTCCATGCAAGCCACCTCATCGCGCGGCGATAGCGTCACGGTTGAGCGCGGCGATACGTTGTATGGTATCGCGCGGCGCAACGGCGTAACGGTCAATGCGCTGATGGCGGCTAATGGCCTGAACTCAGCCAACATCCGGCCAGGCCAGACTTTGCTTCTTCCGGGTGGTGCAAGCAATGTGGCAGCACCGCTGGAATCGGCCCCGCCACGCACCAGGACTGCGGCGAGAATTCCTGAGGCATCGCCTGTGGCAGATGCCGGTGACTGGGGTGGCACCTATGAAGTGCAGCGGGGTGACAGCCTCTACAAGATTGCCCGCTCGCATGACATTCGTGTCGCCGAGCTTCAGAGTGCCAATTCAATTGACAATCCACGCCAGTTGAAGCCGGGAATGGTCCTGCGTGTGCCCGGCTCCGGCTCCGGCTCCGGCGCTGGCAACACGGTCGCGGCGGCTACACCCGATGTGCGAACGCCTTCTTCGCCTGCTGCTCCCCCGCGCATGATCCAGTCAACGACACAGCCGATGGTTATCAATTCCGAACGCCGTGTTGCGTCCCTCAATGCCGGGAGCATGACAGATGCTGTTGCGCCCAGCCGGCATGAGACGGCCAAGCCGGTGCGGACGGTTTCAATCACGCCAGGCAATGTTGCCGTTGGCAAGTTGCGCCGGCCGGCGAGTGGCAAGTTGATCTCGGGGTTTGGGCAGCGGCCGGATGGCACCCATAACGACGGGATTAACATTGCCGCGCCGCAGGGTGCCGACATCCATGCTGTTACTGATGGTGAGGTTGTTTACGCGGGGTCTGAACTCAAGGGCTACGGCAACCTGATCCTGCTGCGTCATGACAATGGCTGGGTCACGGCTTATGCGCATGCCGATCGGCTGGTCGTCCGGCGCGGTGACAAGGTTCGTCGCGGGGATGTCATCGCCAAGGTCGGAAACACCGGTCAGGTGGATGCACCGCAGCTGCACTTCGAACTTCGCCAGGGATCTAAACCGGTTGATCCATTGCCCTATCTGGATCGGCTGTGACCTGAGGCGAATGAGGCGGGGAATGACGCGCGTAAAACCGCGAGGGAAATAGGGCAAACGAAAGGGCCAGCCGCAGGGGCTGGCCCTTTTTTGTCCTCTGCAAATGTTTGCAGCATGTTTATGTACGCCGAGCCGCTGCACACTTCAGCTGAACATGCTCCAGGGTCCGGACCCTAACCCATTGCTGACCGGGGCTTTAGAGCATGTTCATCTTTGGCTGACTCGGTTTGGGGTTCCCATTTTCTGCGAACAGTGATTCAAGATGGATGCTGGGTCAGGGGGCCAGCATTCATGACCAAGCCACTCGGACACGATCTTCGCAAACGCATCGTAACAGCCATTGAGGCGGGCTCATCCTGCCGTGCTGCTGCCAAACACTTCGGCGTCAGTGAATCCTCAGCGATCAAGTTGATGCGTCGTTATCGGGCGACGGGAAGCCTTTCACCCGGCAAGA
>JBKEAX010000506.1:0-1718 GCA_047972825.1 Hyphomicrobiaceae bacterium
AATCGCCTCGGCCTTTGCTGGCCGCTACCTCCTGCGCTGGTAGCGCTGTCACGGAAACGTGAGCGCGTCACCTAATGCCTGCTGAAACGTTTCACAGGCTCTCATCGTAACGCTCCCCAGACCACCAAAATAAAAAGGGAGGAACGATGGCACTGCACATGCACCAATCCATGCCGGATTCTGATGGGTTCTCAGCCTGCAATGCCAGGCCGAGCGCATTTAGCTAGAGCATGTTCAGCCGAAGTGTACGCGGTTCGGCGTGAAGAACATGCTCCAGACGAAAGAGCATGTTCAGCCGAAGTGTATGCGGTTCGGCGTGAAGAACATGCTCGAAATAATAAAAGGCGCTGACATAGACCGCGCTCGCCATTCAGTGAAAAGCAAACGCGATCTAACGTCTGTCTGAACCAGACGGGAGATATGCGAAACGCGTTAAATCGCGAAATTCAATATCAGCCCGCCGAGAGCAGCAACCCCCAGCACTGTTACCACCGACCAATTCTGCTTGAACACCAAGAGGCAGGCAATCGCGGCAAGCAGTGCAGCACGCCAGTTGAAACTTAGCCAATCGGGAACATAGAGCCGAAGCGGGCCAAGATGAGTCTCTCCGACTGAGGTAAAAAGCACGTGCAGCAGGAACCACGCAGTTAGGTTGGCAATCACCCCCACAACCGCCGCGGTCACGGCTGCAAGCCCTCCCTTGATACGCACGGCATTGCCCAGCCGGTCAATCCAGGGAGCCAGCGCAAAGATCCACAAAAAGCAAGGTGCAAAGGTCACCCATGTCGTCAGCCCGGCGCCCAGCAGCCCGGCAACCAGCGGCGTGAACGGTTCAGGTGTACGATAGGCAGCCAGATAACCGACAAACTGAGTCACCATGATGAGCGGGCCAGGCGTGGTTTCGGCAAGACCAAGCCCATCAGCCATTTCGCCCGGTTGGAGCCAACCAAATCCTTGCACCGCCTCCTGCGCCATATACGCGAGCACGGCATAGGCTCCGCCGAACGTCACCACAGCAAGCTTCGAAAAAAACGTACCGATATCCCAAAGCACGTGATGGCGACCAAGCGATACTGCGACGAGGACCATAGGCGCGGCCCAGATGACACTCCATAGCACGACGGACTGCACAGTGCTGCGCCAGGGGCCCGGGCCGGCATGAGGCGCACCAGCCACCGGCTTCAATGCCAGCCAATCGGGACGGAAGGCCGCCACCACCATCCCGACCACACCGGTTCCCAGCACGATCAACGGAAATGGCAGGTCGAGCAGGAACAGCGCGATAAAGGCCGCTAGCGCCAGCCCCTTTTTGAACCGCGTAGTGAGCGCTCGCCCGGCGATCCGGAGCAGCGCCTGCACCACAAT
The DNA here is from genome assembly GCA_047972825.1 of Hyphomicrobiaceae bacterium. Lineage (GTDB taxonomy): Bacteria > Pseudomonadota > Alphaproteobacteria > Rhizobiales > Hyphomicrobiaceae > JAEUMD01. The sequence continues at coordinate 1,366 of JBKEAX010000506.1, forward strand.
GGCAAGCACCGCCGCCTTCACCCCGAGGAACAATGCCTCAAACCAATCCAGGTTTGCAGCCACCGCATAGAGCATCGAGAGCGCGAGGATGACAAACGCACCAGGAATTACAAACAACAATCCTGCTGCCAGCCCCCCACGCCAGCCGTGCAATCGCCAGCCGACCCACGTCGCCAGTTGCTGAGCCTCTGGCCCAGGAAGAAGGTTGCAGAAATTGAGTGCATGAAGGTAGTCCTCCTCACTCACCCAGCGACGTTCTTCGACAAGTTCACGATGCATCAGCGCAATCTGCCCGGCAGGCCCACCGAAGTTGAGCAGACCAATGCGGAAGAACACACGAAGCAGGTGGGAGA
>JBKEAX010000532.1:0-3880 GCA_047972825.1 Hyphomicrobiaceae bacterium
GCAACAGCGTCAGCCCAGCAGGCAACGCCGCCGCCAGCGGTGGAGTCTGCATTGAATGCGCCTGCCTCGGCTCCAGTCCTCAAGTTCCAAATTCTTAACGTCAGATCTACTATCCAACAGCTTTTAGCGGGCGACGAAGCCGCGCTGCCTCATGCCGCTCGGCAACGCCGCGAGTCTTTGAAGAGCTATTACGACGATCCCGCCGCGACGTTGTTGTGGCAGGAACAAGGTCGCACCACAGGCTTGATTGAACGCATGCGCAACGCCCATGTTGATGCGCTTGATCCAACCGACTATCCCATCGAACAATTGCTCGCCATCAGACAGCCTGAACGTCTAGCCTTGTCACACTCGGCTCGCATGCTCCACAAAGCAAGGGCTGAACTTTATTGGTCTGCCTTCTTTCTCAAGTATGCTTCTGATTTGAAGGTTGGCCGTTTTCTTCCCACCAAAATAGAACCGAAACTGTACTGGCAGCCCAAGTCGATAGACATGGTTGCGGCGCTGCGCCTGCTTTCTGCGCTAGGCGACGTGGAGAAGTTCTTTGATGCGTGGCAGCCGCAGATCCCCGATTACCTGCGGCTCCGGCAAGCATTGAAAGAATACCGCACAATCGAACAGGCAGGTGGATGGCCGCTGGTTCCAATCGGGGAACTTTTGAAGCCAGGTATGCAGTGGGAAGAGGTACCCGCTTTACGACGCAGGCTGGCTGTAACTGAAGGTGCCCCAGCCGAAGCGCCTTCGGGCCAGGAGAAAACCTACACCGACGATTTGGTTACGGCGGTAAAGCGCTTCCAGGCCCGCCATGGTTTGGACCCCGACGGTTTGGTGGGCAAGCGCACATATTTTCAAATGAACATTCCCGTCGAAGAGCGCGTCCGCCAGATCATAATGACGATGGAACGATGGCGCTGGATGCCTGAGGATCTTGGCAAGGACTACATCAAGATCAACATCGCAGGTTTCGAGTTGCGGCGCGTTACAAACGGCCAGCGGGTGGATCAGATGCGTGTCGTCGTCGGTACGCCCTATCACCAGACCCCCGTATTTTCCGACAAGATGGACTACGTGGAAATGAATCCTTATTGGAATGTTCCCCATTCCATTGCCGTCAAGGAGATGCTGCCCAAGCTGCGCGCGCGGCCACAGTCACTCGCTGGTCAGGGCTATGAAGCGGTCGTAAACGACAAGCCGGTGCCTTTGACGGCAATCGACTGGAACCAATATTCGGCAGGCAATTTTCCCGCGCGTCTGCGCCAGAAGCCTGGACCTGACAACGCCCTGGGGCGCGTCAAGTTCATGTTTCCCAATCGCTTCAATGTCTACATGCACGACACGCCGTCCCGTTCCTTGTTCGGAGAAAGCGAACGCGCGTTCTCACATGGCTGTGTCCGCCTCGCGCGGCCCATCGACATGGCGCAGGAAGTTCTTGCGCAGCTCGACGGCTGGGACAGGGCGCGCATTGACCAGGTTCTGGCGGGCGGTGAACGAACCGTCGTAACATTGAAGCGGCCGATCGCGGTTCACATCACCTATGCGACGGCTTGGCGTGATGGCGATGGCGATGTCCAGTTCCGCCCCGACATCTATCGCCGCGACGAACGCCTCTACGCTGCCCTTTTCGGTCGCAAATACCCGTATTGATGTGGCCTGATGAATTCAGGTGATTGGGCAGCGCGAATTTCCGTGTCGTGGGGTCCAGTTCCGAAGTGTGGCTTGACTTTGTTGCCCCCCTCGGCCATTTTCCGCGCAAATCCAATGGCCCGTAGCAAACGAGCCGCCGCCCTGCACATGGACGCCAGACCGGTAAGCATCTGAAAAGATGCAATATCTTGGAGGCAGGGAGGTCAACATCCGCCAGCGAGTTTCGCCCGCGGATGCGTTTTTGCTTTGCCGGTTCGATAGGCCAACGTCCCAATCTTGGGCCCGAGGCCTTCAGAACCATGAGGAGAAGAAGCCTTGTTCCAGTCCCTGAGCGACCGGCTCTCCGGCGTCCTCGATAAGCTGACCCGCCGCGGTGCCTTGACCGAGAGCGATGTCTCCGAGGCGATGCGCGAAGTCCGCCGGGCTCTGCTCGAAGCCGATGTGGCTCTGGATGTGGTCAAGGGTTTCGTCGATCGTGTCAAAGCCAAGGCCGTTGGCCAGGAGGTGCTGAAGTCGGTCACCCCCGGTCAGATGGTCGTCAAGATTGTCCATGACGAACTGGTTGCGGTTCTAGGTTCCGACGCCGAAACACTGGACCTCGCCGCAACGCCGCCCATGGCTATTTTGATGGTCGGCCTCCAGGGCTCGGGCAAAACGACATCGACAGCCAAGATCGCCTACCGCCTGACCAACCGCGACAAGAAGAAGGTCTTGATGGCCTCGCTCGATACCCGGCGCCCGGCCGCCATGGAGCAGTTGCGCGTCTTGGGTGAGCAGACCGGCGTTCCCACATTGCCAATCGTTGCCGGACAAACGCCGGTTCAGATCGCACGGCGCGCGCACGATGCGGCCAAGTTGGGCGGTTATGACGTTGTTCTTCTCGACACGGCTGGCCGCGTCACCGTCGATGACGAGCTGATGCGTGAAGTTGCCGAAGTCAAGCGTACCACGGATCCCCATGAAGTGCTGCTGGTCGCCGACAGCCTCACCGGCCAGGACGCCGTCAACACCGCCACTGCTTTCGACGGCCAGGTCGGCATCACCGGCATCGTCCTGACGCGCGCTGATGGCGACGGCCGCGGCGGTGCGGCGCTGTCGATGCGTGCGGTCACGGGCAAACCGATCAAGCTCATCGGTACGGGTGAGAAGTGGGATGAGCTGGAGGATTTCGACCCAAGCCGCATCGCCGGCCGCATCCTTGGCATGGGCGATATTGTCGGCCTTGTCGAGAAAGCCGCGCAGACCATTGACGCCCAGAAGGCGCAGGCCATTGCTGAGCGCATGCGCAAGGGCGCGTTTGACCTTGAAGACCTCGCCGAACAACTCAAGCAGATGGAAAAGCTCGGCGGCATGGGCAGCCTGATGGGCCTGATGCCCGGCATGGGCAAGGTCAAGCAGCAGATGGCCGATGCCAATCTCGACGACAGAATCTTGAAACGTCAACTTGCCATCATCCAATCAATGACGCCGCACGAGCGCCGTAACCCGAAGGTGCTCAACGCCAAGCGCAAAAAGCGCGTGGCAGGAGGCTCTGGTACCAGCCCGGCTGACATCAACAAGCTATTGAAGATGCACCAGCAGATGGCCGCCATGATGAAAAAGCTCGGTGGTCGTGGCGGCATGCTGGGCAAGATGGGCGGCATGTTCGGTATGGGCGGCGGCGGTGCTGGCGGTCAGCCAAGTGCTGAGGAAATAGCCCAGATGCAGGATGAGTTGGCTGCGCTCGATCCCAAGGCGCTTGAACAGCTTCCACCGGAATTGAGGGAAGCCGTGCTGCAAGGTGGTGCCGCTGGTCCCGCCGGTGGCAGCGCTTCAGGTGCCGGCGTACCAGGCCTTCCCGCAGGTTTGCCCAGCGGTCTTCCCGGGCTGGGCGGCGGTATGCCTGGAATGCCCGGCCTCGGTGGAATGGGCGGCGGTTTTCCTGGCATGGGAGGCGGCCGCAACCTCGCGCGTATGCCTTCCCAGAAAGCAAACAAGCGCAAGAAGAAGAAGCGATGAAATCTCATTTTCTCGCCATGTGGCGAAGAAGAAATCACCTCTGTCGCACTGACGGAACTAGAGCATGTTTAGCCGAAGTGTGCAGCGGTTCGGCGTGAAGAACATGCTCAATAAAAGAAAATAGAGCGCGTTCGCGATTCCGTGAAAAGTGAACGTGATCTAACGAAACGACCAGCGGCAACGCCGCCTTTAAAACAAGGAAACAAGCAATGTCAGTTAAACTCCGGCTCGCCCGCGG
>JBKEAX010000132.1:0-3713 GCA_047972825.1 Hyphomicrobiaceae bacterium
TGGCCTGTAGTTCTGCCAAGGCCTTGTCCTCAAGGTCACCCACGAGGTGGTAGCAAGGCGCCTTCTCCATGGTGTACTCACCCGTTACCGGGTCACGGCGGGACACGGTCAGGACGTGCCAGTTCTCGTCATCCAGCTTCATGTGGTCACCACGGTAGTAGTAGCCCGGCCAGCGCGTTTCCTTGCGGAACAGGGTGTGATGCGTCACGCACTCGGATGTGCGATGGCGATGCTTCAGCTCCCAGGCACGCAGCAACTCGTGCAGGTCCTTGGCTGCCAGCTTCTCCAGATCTTCTTCCATGATCCTCAGCTTCTTCAAGCAGATGTTGAGAAGCTTCTCATTGGTCATGTAGTTGACCGTCACACCACCGCAGTATTCGTCCATAAGCTTCTGCAAGCGTGACAAACCCTGGCGCGGATTGATGTAGTTGGGGTTCACATCGCCGGCAACGATCTCGTTGCGGTAGACCTTGTAACGCTCCAACGGCGCATAGATCTGCTTGCGGCGGCGTTCGATCTGGTCGTCCGACACGCGGATGCCATCAGCCTTGCCGTCATTGATGTACTGGACGGCGGCCTTGGCAGCCAGACGGCCTTCGGTGAATGAACCCGATGAGAACGCGTGCGGTGTCCCGCCAACGGCATCACCGGCACCAAACAGGCCTTCGACCGTCATCATGCGGTTGTAACCCCAGAAGTACTCAGGCGGGGAAACATCCTCCGGTCCGCTGGCCCAGCCGCCGCAGCCGGTCGCGTGCGAACCCATGACGTAGGGTTCAGACGTGGTCAGCTCGGGGTTTTCATTCTTGGGATCGACGTCCGTTGCAGCCCAAAGCACAGCCTGGCCTACGGTCATGCCCAGGAAGTTTTCCCAGCCCACTTCTTCCAGGTGTGGATCCTGGAACGAGTGCATCGTCACCATGTGAATGGGGCCGCGGCCAGCGTTCACTTCGTTGATGATGCAGTGGTTGCGCAGACAGGTCGGGATCGGGCGGTGTGTCCTGTGCGAGACTTCAGGATCAAGATATTCCTTGCCAACCATCTTCTGCAGAGCGGGGAACCAGTTGGATTCGTATTCCTCACCCAAACAGTTCTGCGTATAGGTCTTGAGATGGAGGAAGTAGGCGCCAACCGGGCCGTAACCGTCCTTGAAGCGGGGAAGCACGATGCGGATTTCCATCTTCGTCATCTTTGCTCCGGCTTAGATACTGAGCCCTTATGCAGAGCCATATGACCACGGGGCTTACCACTCGCGACCGGCACCCTCGCCAACCGAACGCGGCTTGAAGATGTTGGAGGCACCACCAGCCGCACAGATCACTGTCTTGGACTTGAAGACATGATAGTTGCCAGTGCGCACGTTGAAGCCAACGGCACCTGCAATGCGGTTTTCCTTGGCGTCATCCATCAACAGATGCGTAACGCAGATACGATTGTAGACCTGATCTGCAGATTTCTTGGCGGCTTCGGCAACGATCGGCTTATAGCTCTCGCCGTGGATCATGATCTGCCACCGGCCTTCGCGCTGGTAGGCTCCCGTCTTGGGATTACGCATCAGCGGCAGGCCCCAGTCTTCAAACTGGTGCACGGTTGAGTCGACATGGCGCGCCATATCGAACAGCAGGTCTTCACGCACCATGCCCATCAAGTCGATGCGGGCATAACGAACGTGATCTTCAGGATTATTCTCGCCCCAGCGCGTGCCCATGTAGCAGTTGATGGCATAAAGGCCCTGCGCGACAGCACCCGAACGATCGATGTTGGCCTTCTCGGCAATGATGATCTTCTTGTCCTGACCCCAGTAGCGCGCCTCGAACGCAGCACCGGTTCCGCCAAGACCACCACCGACGACCAGAACATCGATGCCGTCTTCTACGATTGTCTTGTAAGCCATCAGTAATATACCCCTTCCTTCATGCTGAGACCGGCAGCTTCCAGGGTATGCAATCCGCCTTCATCCATCCGGAGGTACTTGGGCTCGCTGTACAGGTTCTGGCTCTCGCGCATCTCCTTGCTGGGACCTGGTACTTCCGCCAACTTCGGAATGTGCTTGCCCCAGGGCTTGGTCGTAATCGGGGAGAGGAAGTTCTTTTCCGTACCGTCGCGGAACTTGATCCGCCAGGCAATCGTGCCCTTTTCTTCTTCACGGCGCACGCGAACACTGTGCCCGAGCGGCGCGAAGTCGGCGTACCCGCGCACGTCGATCGCGAATTGCGGGCAAGCCTTCACGCAGGAGTAGCACTCCCAGCACATGTCAGGCTCAATGTTGTAGGCACGGCGGTACGTCGTATCGATGTGCATGATGTCGGACGGACAAATATCGACGCAGTGTCCGCAGCCATCGCATCTCGTCATGTAGACGAATGTGGGCATACTCTGCTCCTTCCTTGGATCGGCGTAATTTTGTTGTTTTGGCTCAATAGTGCTGCGGCTGCTCACGCTTGATGCCCAGCCCCATATTCATCGGTTCGTTCTTCAACAGCTCCATCGAGTGCCGGTCGCGGTCTGCCGGGTTGGTTCTATCGGCAGGCTCGGGCAGATTGTCCAAGGAACCATCGGCCTTCGCAATGCGCTTTTGATAGGCCGCAGCCGGCTTGAAGAACATGTGCGCGAACTTCGACCAGAGCACCCCACCAAACAGAACAGCGCTGGAAATAATAAACAGGATCAAGAACAGCGTTGCCATAGACTGCGCCCCGACCGACTGGAAGAACGACCAGAGCAGACCCGTGGCAGTCGTTGCCAGCAGTGAAAGAATGAACAGGTCAGCGCGAACAATCCGGTTCCATTCGTGTCCTTCCGCAGAAACGTCAACGCGGATGAAGAACCAGAACCAGGCACCACCAAACACAACCATTGCAGCACCCAGGTGCCACAGGAGCGGCCACAATACTGGAGTTGCGTCAGCAGCAGATGGGTATCCGAACACCATCACCGCGCTGCTCAACACGAAAAAGATGAACCCATACATCCCCAGAAGATGAGACATTCTGCGCTTTGGATTGCAGAACTCGGCGGAAGTCAGAACATCTTCGGTAATGGTTTTCACCAGAACGGAGGTCTTATCACCGCCGCTGAGCTGCCGCTTGGCGTTCTTCTTTGCACGCTCAGCATTCTGGAAGAAATATTCAGCGCTCTTTTTGTGCACGACGTCAATGATCGTACCACCCACGACCAGCACGAACATCAGTATGACGTAGGCCTGGATGAAGCTGACCGGCAAAGTCTCCGACAGCAGGGAGAAGGGGTTTTCAATAATGAACAAGGTCAGTTTCCTTCCTCAAGTGTTGTTTCTTATCGCGCGATTGCTGGTGGCAAGGTCGCACAAAATCTTGCATCTCGTTGGTGATTGGCGTCTTTGCGCGCCTGCTCTCACAAACGAACGAGACTATGCAGGTTACCGTGGAAGGTAACACCAGGACCATTCCTCATTGCGCTGATTGCGCCGCCATCCATTTCGTTCCCCTGCACCACCCAACATTAATGTGCATGGGACCGATCATGCCACCTCCCCATCGAAAAATCGGTAGTCTAACAATTCAGCACCGCTCTCCTATAACAGGCAAGTCCAAATTCATAAACCTGCATATTCGAATGCAAACTGCTTCGAACGGTCGCGGGGAACATACACGCTGTCCTGACAGCCACAAAAATTGGTGTTGGCTATAGGCGGATGCACCGCATTGCATAAAACAACATCAGAAGCGGAATAG
>JBKEAX010000570.1:0-2100 GCA_047972825.1 Hyphomicrobiaceae bacterium
CTAAGCCTTTGATTCTGTGCGGAGTGCGGATCGTTATCGCAAAGCTGCAACGCGCTATTGCGCGACATGCATTGGAGATGCGTTGGGACGCGACCACCCTGTGGGCCGCGCCCCTGGATCACGCCGGGGAAGTAACTTCTACAGGGTCAGTACAAGATGAGGGCTTGCCCTTGAATTGTACCTGAATGCTTCGTTCATTGTCCGTTCAGGTAGAGTGGTAGCCGCCAAACTGGGTTCAATCTTCAGCGTTGAGTTTCGGTTGGCGCTATAACGGCCATCTTGACCATTCCTCCGTGCAGAGCTGTTTGAAGATTAGAATTTTCGATGTCGCGAATATTGCGCTGTTTCATCTCTTTAAAGGGCTCTGGGCGCAAATAGCGTGATGTCCAAACATCGTCGACAAAGGCGCCTGGGGTGTTTTGAGGTACTTCGAAGCGGGTGTATCTCTGCCCGAATTATTGGTGGTTTGTATGGGGTTGGGTGCAATGACGTTTGACGCTCTTCAATCGAGAAACAAGCGACTGATCGAGAACACGAGATTAGGTTCCAACTGAGCCCGAAAAAGCACAATGTATTCTGTACGTATATTTCTTAATCGCGGCTGATTGTTCATTTTAAGAACTGTTTTATACCTGCTGGCCGCTTAAGACGACACGATAGTTTTTCATGCAAATTCTGTGTCTAGCTTTATTCCATAGGGCTATTCCGCCATCGGCCCAAAAGGCGTTCCACGCGGCAATCTTGGGTAATCGTTTCTGGTCCATTGCCGATGGTCCATATTTACTGAAACCATAATGGATCGCAAAATTTGTATTCTGAAGTGTGGTTGCTTTATGATATACGCGCCATTATTGCGGAAGTGGTATAGCCGTATCTTCCGTTCTAAAATTTGGAACTGCGTGAAAGTGTAGGTCATGAGGAAAAGAAAAGCGCCAGCTAGAGCCAAGGCGGGCAGCGTAAACGTCGAAGATCTTTCTTTAAAGGATTTGAATGATCTGGAAGCCAAGGTCGCAAAGGCAAAGGCGCATGCGCGTACCAAGGCGAAGACCGATGTAAAAGCCAAAATTGATGCAATTCTGGCGAGCAGTGGGTTCACGATTGCTGACCTTTATCCCGTGGCGCGTGTTGGCCGCCGCGGTACCACCAAGGTGGCAAAGTTTGTGAACCCCGATAACAGGTCTGAAACGTGGACCGGCCGTGGGCGCAAGCCGAACTGGCTGGTAGCGAAACTTTCCAAAGGCGCCAGCCTTGAGGATTTCGCTGTTTGATCCGGCTGAGCCGGGAAATGCTTTTTGAAACAATTGCATCTTGAACGGCACCGTCAATCGGTGCCGTTTGTTTTTGATGACGCACTGATCTGGCGATTTATGTCTTGCTACAAAAGCGCCCGCGCCGGTTTTGGCGCGGGCGCAGCCGGCACCCTGGATCTTGACCGTTAGCGTCCGGGGGAAAACGCCTGCGGTCTCGGGGGCGCGGCCAGGGAGCGGGCGCAGGCCGCTCCTTGATTGCCTGCTCAACGCGGGAGGGCCGGGGATGAACGGCATAATCGCGGAGCAGGCATGCAGTGTTCGCTGTCTTTGGACCTCCATGCTTCAGCTTGCATTACCTTTCTTCTTTCATGCGGACATGTGACGAGTGCCAATCAAAATCATCCGCGTGTTTCCAGTAAATGGCGGCTCTTTGACAGGCATGCGACCAATGTCGCCCATGCAACCTGTCTGTCGCGGTAAGGGCCGTGTGGGTTCAATGGGGAGATGAAATTTAATTCGGGGCGCAGCTTGCAGGGCATGGGTGATGCTCGCAGGAGCTTTCCCCACGCGTCATCGCACGTGCTGAGAGATCCAGCGGATGATGGTGTGCCAGGTGCAAAGCAGCGCTGCGTCGAGTGCTGCAAGGCCGACGAAGCTCCATGTCGCGATCTGACGCGCTTCGGCCGTAAGTGGGGATCCAATGGCGGTGTGGTTAATTATTGCCGCGACAGCAAGTGCTGCAAGTGCGGTTAATCCAAGTGTGACTTGGGTGAATTGTCGTGCCTGTCTATGTTGTTCGGCAATGTCTTGGGAAGAGAGGGACACTTGAACCTCGACTCGAGAAGACAAA
>JBKEAX010000610.1:0-2342 GCA_047972825.1 Hyphomicrobiaceae bacterium
GGACCCGCCCTTTGACCCCCTCCGATGATTATGAAATTCCAACACCTGAGCCAGCAGGCCAAAGCTGGCAGGGGGTGAGCCCGGCGCGGGCATTCGTGCGCGGGCTGGCTGTGGGATTGTCGGTGCCAGGCGTTATTCTGTTTGCTTCTGCCGCAGGATACGGAGCGTTAGCCCGTGATGCTGGTTTTTCACTCTTCAACTCCATCTACATGATGGGGATTTTCTTTGCGCTGCCCGCGCAAGTGCTGATGCTCGACCAGATTGCGCGTGGCGGTTCGCTGGCAGCGAGCGCGTTCGCGGTAACTTTGACAGGCATTCGTCTTCTTCCAATGGGGGCGTTGTTGATGCCGCTCTTGAAGGGGCCGCGGGTGCGTTATTGGCAATACCTGGTGGCGGCTCACTTCGTTGCCGTGACGGCCTGGATCGAGGGGTGGCGGCGCCTGCCATCAGTTCCAGTGTCGCTCAGGATGGAGCACTTCATTGGTATCGGTACTGCAATGTTGGCATCGACGTTGCTGGGCACGGCGGTGGGGTATGAGGTGGCTGGGACGGTTCCCACAGTCATCGCTGCGGCCTTGCTTTTCCTGACGCCGGTTTATTTCCTGCTGTCGCTACTGGCTACGGCATCTGAGTTTTCAGACAAGGCGGCTATCGTGTTTGGGGTTGCTCTCGGGCCTCCTTTTTACTTGCTTGCTCCAGGCTTCGATTTGCTGCTTGCAGGCGTCATTGGCGGCACGCTTGCGCGAGTTCTGGCAAGACGGAGAACGTCGCCATGACGACGGGGCTGGCCATGTTAGAAAGTGCGGTGTCAGTGCCCTCCACCGTCGCTGGCAACGCCGCCGATGTGCTCTCTACAGGTTGGATGCTGGCACTCATTCTTTTTGCGGTCTCGCTGCTCGCGCATGAGCCATGGCGCTGGATCGGGATGCTCGTTGGTCGCAACATTGATATTGAAAGCGAACTGTTTCAATGGGTGCGTGCGGTTTCAACAGCGCTGGTTGCCGCGCTCGTAATGCGGCTTGTGGTTTTTCCAGCCGGGGCCCTGGGTGACGTTTCGATTGTATTGCGGGCGGTTGCGATGGCAGCAGGTGTCGCGGCATTCATCTACAGCGGCGGCCGCATGGTCTATGGCGTGCTGTTGGGAGCGCTTGTGCTGATTGCAGGTCAGCTCTTGTTTGGATGAACGATTGGATAGCGTTCACTTTTCACAGAATCACATGCGCGCTATTTTCTTTTGTTTTTGGCATGTCCTTCACGCTGAACCGCACCACACTTCAGCTAAACATGCTCTTTCGTCTGGAGCATGTCCTTCACGCTGAACCGCACCACACTTCAGCTAAACATGCTCTTTCGTCTGGAGCATGTTCTTCACGCTGAACCGCTACACACTTCAGCTAAACATGCTCTGGGTGCGCTACTGAATGATGAGGGGTGTCTTGTGCAGAAATTTCTGATCCTGGATTTCGTCGGCGATGAAGCGAGCAACATCGGCACGGGCGATCGTCTTGAAGTCCCAGTCGGCCGGATTATCAAGCGCGCGGTAGCTGCCGTTAATGGGAGCCGAGACCAGGATGCCGGGGCGGGCAATGGTCCAGTCGAGCCCTGAATCCTTGACGATGCGTTCTTGTATATCCTTGTCGTCGTAGACACGCTTCAAGATGAGCGGAAACATTATCCCGTCGTAGAGCATGCCGAACCTGCCACGGCTATCGCCTGCACCAAGACCGCTAATACATATGAGACGTTTTGGTCCGTTCTCACGCATCAGGTCGACGAGGATACGAGTTGAGCGTGAAAAAAGCGTGGTTCCCGTCAGCACTGAATTGACGTTCATGGGGACGCCAAGAGTCTGGACGACGACATCGACGCCTTGCAGAGCCTTTGCGACATCGCTGCGGTCGAGTGCATTGCCAGCCATTCTTTCAAAGGCTGGGCCGGAAAGGCTGATTTTATCTGCGGATCGCGAAAAAGCACGAACCGAATGGCCCTTGCCAAGCAGGATCTTTACGGCCTCATAGCCGATACCATGGCTGGCGCCGATCACAAGAATTACTGACATGGACGTTGCCGACTTTCTCAACGTTGTTCCAATGCATGCCGCGCAAAAGTGTGGCGCGGTTTTGCGATTGCGGCATGCATAAACTAGAAGGTGCATGCCGCGTAAAAGTGTGCAGCAGTCTTGGGGTTATGACATGCGTAAGATCAAAGATTTAGGGTCCGTACCCTAAAGCGTGATGAGCAAATCTCATAATTTGCGATACGCTTTATGTGTCCAGCGTCACCGAATTGGCAGGCTGGAACAAGCATAGGATATCAGGAAACCAATAGCAGGTTGAGGTTTG
>JBKEAX010000612.1:0-1518 GCA_047972825.1 Hyphomicrobiaceae bacterium
TTTTTGCGCGACATGCATCAAGATCGCGGCTCACTGTTGAATAGTTTGATCGATGTGCGAATGAGATCTGCCGTTCGTTCGAGACCCAGCTTGCTCTTCATGATAGAGCATGTGTTGGCAATAGTTTTGTAGGAAACACCAACGCAGTCCGCAATTTGCGACATGCTGCGCCCCTCGCCGAGCAGACGGAGAATTTCGATCTCGCGCGTTGAAAGCTGCTGTATCGGGTCCTCTCCACCGTACATGCCAACGGCGAGCTGGCTTGCTATCTCGCGTTCAATGTACCTGTCGCCTTCACTGACGCGTTTGATAGCGACCAGAAGTTCATCGGATGCGGCGCTCTTGCTGACGTAGCCTTTGGCGCCGAGACGGAGCGCGCGCGCCGCATAAAGCGGATCGGAGTGCATCGAAAAGACGATGATGCGGGCCTTTTCGTTCTCCTTGAGCATGCGGCGCAGAAGTTCGAGGCCGCCGGTCCCCGGCAAATTCAGGTCGAGAAGTACCAGGTCGATCGCCTCTTTGCGGAACACGGCCAGCGCATCCTGGCCATTGACGGCTTCCAAAACATGGGCGGCAGGCAAATCCAGCAGCAATTGGCGCACGCCCTCACGGACTACGGCATGATCGTCGACGAGAAGGATCGTCAGGTTCTTCATTATTCGTGCATCTCCGGACTTATAGAACCAGATCAGACATGGGTCGTGCTCAATGGAAATTCCGCACGCACGCAGGCGCCAGGACCACGATCGTTGTTGGAAACCTGCAGTGTTCCGTCGTGATGCGCGACACGCTCTCGCATGCCGAGAATGCCGAAGCCACGCGCATCAAGATCCACAAAACCGCTTCCGTTATCTGTGATCTCAAGTTCGATACGACCGCTCTTCACCTGTGTCATGATCTGGATTTTAGTTGGCTTGCCGTGACGTACAGCGTTATTGATCGCCTCTTGCACGACACGGAAGACGGTATCTTGTTGCCGACTTGCTAGTTGAGGCAGGTCAAACGAGAGCGTGATGGCAATGCCGGGCTGACGTGATTGCCACGACTCAACGAGATGTTCGAGTGCATCCTGCAGGCCCAGATCCAGCAGTGCAGCAGGGCGCAAGCGGGAAAGAATGCCGCGAACATGCTTTTGCATGTGGCTAACAGCCTCTCGAATGTGCTGGACGTGCTGGGGCAGCGCTGCGTAGTTCTTTTCTTCGCTGAGCTTGAGAATGGTTGTGGCTTCCACATCGACATTGAACAGGAATGGGCCAATATCGTCGTGAAGGTCACGTGCGATATCAGCGCGCTCCTCGTCCTGAACGTTAAGCAGCTGCTCGTTGAGTTTGCGGTTGGTGGCCTCGGCGTGCTTTTGGCGGCTCACCATCGTGTTGAACGCCCGGTATACACGCCGGAACTCGTCAGGTCCGCTTTCTGACACGAGAACCGGATCTGCTACATGACCGAACTGGCTGAAGGCGGCTGCGAGTTGCTCCAATGGCTTCAGTGCGCTGCCCAATATCCAGTATACCGCAC
>JBKEAX010000613.1:0-2083 GCA_047972825.1 Hyphomicrobiaceae bacterium
TTCTCCGGCGACATAGTCGATGAGTGTTTGCCAGTCCGCGGATAGCGCGGCAGGCGGCACAAGAGATGCGAGCGCCTGCCTGCTGCGCTGGAATTCGTTCCGGCGGGCGAGGATGGCGCTACGCAGTTCGGCGCGCTCGTCATCGGCCAAGGATGAGCGGCGCATGAATGCAGCCAGAACTTTGACACCGGCAGTGGCTCCATCCTGCAGCACCCGCGCAGGCCGGTCGTTGAGGATCTGCCGACAGGTTAGGTTTGCTTTACGCGCGAATGTCGTGTCATCGGCGGCGGCCAAGCTGGGAGAGAGCATAAATCCGGCAACGGCGATCGCTAGATAACAACTCTGCCGTATAGGTATAGCATTCAGCGACATGCTTTGCCTTTGCATATCGTTGCCGATTTCAATTTCCGGTTGCCGCGGGTCATGGCCAAGGCAACGGCATTTTCGCCAGTGTCACGATTTGTTCGCTCTTGAACGTGGCCAGCTTTTTGAGAAATGCCTCCGCAGCTGTGTTGCCATAGGCTCTGTGACTGATCCCGAACAAAACCACACCTGACTTGCCCTGCCTGTCGGTTGCGGCTGCATAGCGATACCCATTCCACTCGATGATGATTGCTCCATTGGCGTCGCGGGAACTAAGCAGGAAATCAAGAATGTATTCGCCGCTTTGGCGGTTTTGGGTCACTTGGTATTTCGTGATTGGATCGCTGGCACGTCGTTTGTTGAGAAATGCTATCTGTTGGGTCGCCGCCTTTACAGGGCTGATATTACCGGCGAGAAATTCAACCATCACCATGTTGCCGTAGGTTTCAGGAGACTGGCCTTTTGGTAGATAGGCTTGTTTGACATAGGTTTTGAAAGGGGTCGATGACCACGCGAGCGTATATTCCGTCCCGGCAAATTTTATCGGGCCGCGTAGTCCAAGATAATCTGTCACTCGCTGCGCCATGGCCGTGTTTGCAGCAATGATCAAAACCGCCACGGTCCCAAGAAAAACAGATCCTCGCATCCAATATCCTTTCCCTCTTGCACCGCCTATAGAATGACCGGGATGATTAGAGTTAGTCTGACTGCAGATAGATGAATTCTGTCCAAAATGTGTCAGGAATTGTGGGGTTAGCTACTCACGCATGAAATCTTTGATTTTATGCGCACCGTTATTGCAAAAATGCTGTTTGCTCTTGTGCGACATGCATGAGTAGAAGGATAGACGATGCGCGTATTTCTTCTGGCAATCTTCGCAGCACTTACACTGGCCATGTCCACGTGCACCCGTGACAGCACTGTCACGATCAGCTGCGCGAACCAGATGACACAAGGGCAGGCATACTGCCTGTTTCACCGAACCCGTGCCGGCCTCTTTGGTCGCCGCTACAGCGTTATAATCGGGATGCAGCCGAATCGCGGTCTGTTCTTTGGAATTCCTTGGGGCGCGGACAAGGTGGCTGCTGCATGGCAAAGCGGCACCGACCAGCTGACTGTCAGTATGCCGGGAACCCAGCTTATTATTGAACGCGATCAATATATCGACCGACGCTGAAGACGAAGCATTTAATGCTCATCAATTTCCTTATTGTCCCTTACCTGTCTTGCAACTCGGCAGTTGCCCGGCCCTTGCCCTCACGTCCGGCATAAGGAAACAGCCCTGGGCATACCGTGGCCATTGTTTGCACGGATACAGACTTTTCCACCTGTTCGGTATTCCTTGGACAGCCGCGCTGCAGCGTCCATGTGGCCATCTCGGCACGTTCACATTTCCCGCGGTCTCGGGACGCGAAATGACCCCAATATCCAACCAGGAGAAGCAAGATGAAGCAAAGCCTGATAGCCGGTTTTATGATGGCTATGCTGTGCCTTGGAGGAGCCGTTCACGTCCAGGCCCGGCAGGATTACAACAAGATGCCCCTGAAGGAGCTTATCGACACGGCTCCCAGCCAACATCCCGCAGCGCTCTATGTTCTTGCGGCACGACTAATGGGGCAGGGACGGCAGCGGGAAGCGGCCGGCTGGATGTATGCTGGCCAACTTCGTTACAGGTTCATGCTGATGGCAACCAACGCGGGTGCGTCTAGCAACGACGGTG
>JBKEAX010000062.1:0-4865 GCA_047972825.1 Hyphomicrobiaceae bacterium
GACACAAGTGGCGACACCTTCGGCTATATCACCGTCCCCGGCATCACCGTCACCAGCGCGGCCGGGGATTGGACGGGCACGTTCGCGCAGACGAGCGACGGCGTGCCGATCTTCCAGATCGCGGCGGACTCCTATGGCATCACGCAGACCGCTCTGGCCCATGCCGACGGCAGCGTCACCGTCCTCACCGACAACGGCAGCACCACCGGCCAGTTCAATTGCAGCGGTCCTGTTGATGCAAACGCCGATCCGCTCAGCTACTTCGGCAACACGACAGCAAACGACAACGCGCCATGCGAAGAGGTGCGGTATGCAGCGTGATCAATGCATCGGTGATGCGCGCGAGGCAAGTTTGGGGCCTGGGGTGTTCGGCACGGCAGCGCGCGATCGTGCGAATGTAAATGAGCACGTGAATCGCCCGCCCAATACAAATGGCGGCATGATCGACGCCGCCAATGACAACGCCGGTGCGTTTCAGATGCATTTGGCACAAGCGGGAGGGGTGTGATGGCTGTGTTCTTGGTGGTGTTTGGGTACATCGGTGTGATGATCTTCATATTGGAGATTGCTCTAACGCACCTATGCAGCCTGGCTTACGATCTCGTTGCTGATGACGAGAAGGAGGGCTGTGAGAGATACGTTCTCGTTCGGTGGCCTGGAGTAATGAATTCTGCAGAAACGAGAAACTGAAGCATTTCACGCGGACGTGTTCCCGAATTCTCTTCGCTTCGATGTTCCTGAGTTTGGTCGTTCCAGGCTTCACCATTGCTTTGATCGCCATGAGTTCTGGCCCACATTGAATAGCTTGCTGATATCAGCCGATTCCCGGAGGCGATAATGGGATTTGAAAATTTAACATTTGAAGAGCTGAGTGAAGAGGTGCATGCGGGAGGGGTGTGATGAACTCCACGTTTCAAGGGCTTGTAAGCGGACTCAGTTTTGTCGCGGGAATCGGTGCGGCAAAGCTGATTTACTGGAACATATATCGGCGTTGGCCGAATGAAAGGCGCGAGGGATGTCCAGATGAATTGCAGGTGTTCATGCCCTGGAAGCACTTATCGTGCGGCAACTGCTACATTTCAACTGCAGGTGTCATCTTGTGGCTATTTATCTACGCTTGGCTGATTTTTTCATTGTTTGTGCCAAGTGTAGTTTCGCATGTCGTTACCCACGTCCAGTCTTGGAGCAAATGAGCAATGAGCCATACGCTGCATTCACTTTTGAAAGCCCTTGGCGATTCATACTTGAACAGCCACGGAATTAGCCCGTCGAATTTACCGAATAATGCATCTCTAAGCTTAAGATTGGATATTGAGGCTGGTAGTTGGTTGGCAGCGGAAGGTACGATAGGAATTTTGTATGATAAAAATGGATATTCGGGATATTATACAACGGCCTCCGTTATTGGAGAGGTGAGCCCCATATTGTTGGGCATAGATGCGGTAGTGCAAATCGGCTTGCTCGTCGGGGCCCCAGAAAGCGTTGCGGGCTATTCTTTTGAGGAAGAATTTGCAGGGGTAATTAGCAACTCTATTTCACGTCCTTTGGATTCGCTTCCAATCGAGTATATTGAGGATGAGGCTCTTAGGTTCGATCAATTGGACCTCAACGACACGCAAGCCATCGCAAATTTTGTGGATGTGCTACCCGAAGGTTATCTTTTTCATACAGGGTTGGGAAGTGATATCGCGACAGGTGCGGAGGTCGGCTACACGCAATTTGTTCCGGTCGGACAGGAGCCATCACCCGAGTGGTCTTTTCCAGCTTTGATTTCCGAGGTTTGGAATCGATTGGTACAAGCTGCTAGACCTCAAATGCAGGAGAGCGGCGTATCTCCCTGGAACTGGCTCCAAAGCAATGTAGAGCTACTTTGGACAAAATATGGTCCTCTTCCACGCATCGCTCTCGCCAACTCCTTATCAGATCTCACCGGCCTCCTCCCCGACGCACTTGTCGGCACGGCGTTTGAGAATTTTCTGCCGTCGACGTTGCTCAATGCCAATGGCGGGCTTGATGTTGACTGGGACTGGTCGACGATCGACTTGAGCGATGTGACCCTGGCCGCAAGCATCGACACAAGTGGCGACACCTTCGGCTATATCACCGTCCCCGGCATCACCGTCACCAGCGCGGCCGGGGATTGGACGGGCACGTTCGCGCAGACGAGCGACGGCGTGCCGATCTTCCAGATCACGGCGGACTCCTATGGCATCACGCAGACCGCGCTGGTCCATGCCGACGGCAGCGTCACCGTTCTCACCGACAACGGCAGCACCACCGGCCAATTCAACTACACAGGCCCCATCGATGCGAACGCCGATACGCTCAGCTACTTCGGCAACACGGCGGCGAATGACACACTCCATGCGAAGAGGTGCAGCATGCGGCGTGATCAATGCATCGTCGAGCTGCGCGGCGCAAGGTTTGATCCGGGGGTGTTTGGTCCGATGGCGGCATGATCGATGCCGCCGCCAACGACAACGCCGGCGCATTTCAGATGCGCGTGGCGCAGCAGCATAACCAAACCCCTGGGGCCAAGCCATGAAGACACTTATGAGTTCGATTGAAGCTGAAACTTGGGCTCATAAACTCTATGAGGATTCGGAAATTAAGTCGCTGTTTCTCGCCACGCGGGGGCAGGGGGAGGGTCCAGATATTCTAGAGAAAAGCGAGGAATTAATCCGAAAAATTCAAAACAAACTACCCGAACCTTACAACGAAGACAGCATGGCCGCCTGCAAGATTGTACTTCAGCTAATTCGATTGAAAACGCCGTAGATCGCCCAGTCCGACGATTCGGAGGAGCACCACTGCCATGACTACCCAATTGACAACTATTCCGCAGTTGAATTATCCGGGAACAGGCTACCTATATGTCGATGCAAATATTTTTGTAAATTTCGATAGAATTGGCCAGCTAGATCTTCTCACGCTGTCGAATCGTACGGTTGTGATAACGGAAGAGGTGTACAGGGAAGTTGTCACGAATGGCCTGACTAGCAGTAACCCAGTCGTGTATAATAGCGCACAACGGCTCTCTGATTGGTTTGAGGATCAAATAGGCAATGGTCGCGTCCAATATCGTAACGCGAGCGCTGATGGACGTCCGGTCGAATTCGGGCCGAACGCTGGCGAATATTCAATTCAAGCTTCGTTGACATCGGCTCCTTTGCTTGGAGATTCCC
Source organism: Hyphomicrobiaceae bacterium (assembly GCA_047972825.1). Classification (GTDB taxonomy): domain Bacteria; phylum Pseudomonadota; class Alphaproteobacteria; order Rhizobiales; family Hyphomicrobiaceae; genus JAEUMD01. Next base: position 3,186 of record JBKEAX010000062.1, read on the forward strand.
TCGTAATGTCTGATGACGGGGGTGTGGCTTTTGCCAATTATAGCGGATCGTCTTTCCCGGTATTTACCGGTAACTACTATTTGCTTGGGCTGCTGCTCGAAGGGGAAATTTCGCCAGCCACATACTTCAATGTTGTCGCCGAAGGGGCGGGTGTCGGAGGGTTCAGTGCCAGCCATTTCCCACATGATGCGTCCTCTGTACTAGAGTCGGGGGCAGCCTATAATATTGTTCTGTCGGGCGGCGTTACAGGATACGCAACTTTTTATCAGATCGGGCCGTCAGTCATCGCCCTGAGTGACGGACGCGTTATCACTATGTTCCCTTGGATGACGCGGAATATTGTGGGGGGCGAAGGAGTACCCCCCTGCTTCGCCGCCGCCACGCTCGTCTTGCTCGCCGATGGTACGAGTGTCGCCATCGAAGACATCAGCGTCGGCGACTGCGTTGCGGCGTTCGACGAATGCGATGCGGGTGGCACAGGCACGCTGACATCGGGCGTTGTCATGCGGCTCATTCCTGGCATCACGACGGAATGGATTGTGCTTGATGATGGCACGCGCGTCACGCCAAACCATCGCTACCTGCGGCCTGACGGCACGTTCTTAAGCATCGCCGATATCCTTGCCACCGATGGTCTTGTCGTCGATGCGGCCGGTAACGTCGTGCGCATCACCGGCACCGTGCTGCACGCCACCGACACCGGCTCCGATGCCACATGGATTAAGCCCGGCCTGCCCAATACAAATGGTGGTGCCATCGATGCCGCCGCCAATGACAACGCCGGTGCATTCCAGATGCGTGTGGCGCAAGCGGGAGGGGTGTGATGTCAGAGCTCGGATTCGGCACGCAGTATTGTTCGGTTGGGGATGTGGGGCATGCCGCGACCTTAACCGTCATCCCGGCGCAGGCCGGGACCCACACAAGTTTCAACGGGTGCGGCGTGACAAATTACGTTCCGTGGGTTGCCACGTGTCTGTCCCCCGTCCTGCGACGGGGTGACGATGGTGGGTGGCGCACGCCCCGCGCATCCCAATCCGTAATTCCGGGCGGCATGATCGATGCCGCCGCGAAGGACAACGCCGGCGCGTTCCAGATGCACGTGGCGCAGGCGGGAGGGGTGTGATGCTAGCGCTCGGATTCGGCACTCAGCATTGTTTGGTTGGGGATGTGGGGTTCGCCGCGATCTCAATCGTCATCCCGGCGCAGGCCGGGACCCACGCAAGTTTCAACGGGGGCGGCGTGACAAGTTACGTTCTATGGGTTGCCACGTGTCTGGCCCCCGTCCTGCGACGGGGTGACGATGGTGGGTGGCGCACGCCCCGCGCATCCCAATCCGTAATTCCGGGCGGCATGATCGCCGCCGCTGCCAATGACAACGCCGGTGCATTCCAGATGCGTGTGGCGCAAGCGGGAGGGGTGTGATGGTGAGACGGCTAGTCGCCTTCCTAACGTTTGCCTTGCTGGCTTTTGTCCCCGTTGCGCAGTCGTCCGAATGTGAGATGTTTCGAGACGATCGCCTTGACCAGCCTGAAGTCCCAGGAAAGCGTCGTCCCCCAGAGATTGAAGCTACGGTATTTCTTCAAGCACTTGCCGAGAGGGTTTGGCTTACGAATTATTTTGGCGCACCAACTGACGCTTTAGGTGGGTGGCCATTCTGCGGGTCCACTGTATTTAGAATGA
>JBKEAX010000069.1:0-5575 GCA_047972825.1 Hyphomicrobiaceae bacterium
GTTCGCGTGCTGGACTGGCGCACCGATGGTCTGGGGGCAAATATTCTGGCTGCGCGGGTGTCCGGGCGATCAGGGCCCTTCGTAACGCTGACATGGCCAGGCTATACCGGCGTCTTGCAGGCCGTGGCACCGGGGCGGTTTGCGGCAGCCCTCAACCAGGCCCCCATGCGCAAGGCACTGGGCTATTACTATCTCGACTGGGCGGCCAACCGGCGCAGGGTTTGGAACATGCCGCACGGTACACCAGCACACTTGTTGCGGACCGTTTTTGAACGCGCCGAGAATTTCCACCAAGCCAAGGACCTGCTGATAAACACACCCGTAAGCACACCGGCAATCTTTTCGCTTGCCGGAATCAATGCTAACGAAACGTGCGTCATCGAGCGGCGCGAGACGGAAGCGCAGGTGCTGTCGGGAAAACAAGTTGCCGCCAACCACTGGCACACGATTGGCTGGACAGGGCATGCACGCGGGAACGACAGCGCCGGTCGCGCCTGCCAAATGTCCAGCGTTCCAACAAGCTTCGACCCCACACTTGCATGGCTCACTGATCCGATCCTGAATCCAACCACGCGATTGGTAATGATTGCCGATGCCAAAAGTGGCCGGTTTCTAGCCCAGGGTTACGAAAAAGACGGCGCCGCAACGCAGGTTCTTGACGGGATCGCATGATGCACCGACGCAGTATTTGAAATTTGCGCGGCACGCAGTGACGACAGGCTCACCTCTCGCGCGGAAACCCGCGCGCGCAGCACAACATGACGTCAACCGTCTGAATTCACCGAGTACAATCCCTGCCAGCTACATTGGAATGATTCCATTGAGCTTTTTTCGGCACGTGACCGTTGACAATTTCCCGAGACCTTGGCTTCTTTCCAAAACTTGGTGCGCACGCCGCGCACCGGTAGATGGCAACATCCTGGCTCGGGCCTTGAACCCAGGTCATTGGAGGACATAATGACAATCGCACGCGCGTTCACGCGCCCTGCTGCGCTTACCTATTCACTTCTCGCAATTTCTGCCTCTGCGCTCCTGCCTCAGTCCGCCTGGGCTGCTGGCGAAGTTAATGTCTATTCTTATCGTGAGCCCGGCCTCATCAAGCCGCTTACCGATGCCTTCACCAAACAAACTGGCATCAAGGTCAATGTTGTTTATGCCAAAGACGGGCTCATCGAACGATTGGCTGCGGAGGGCGCCAACAGCCCTGCCGACGTGCTCCTGACAGTCGACATCGGCCGCCTGAATGACGCCAAGGAAAAAGGCATCTCGCAGCCCATCCAATCCAAACAGGTTGATGAAGTAATTCCTGCCGGCTACCGCGATCCGGAAGGCGCATGGGTTGGCTTGTCCCAGCGCGCGCGCGTCGTCTACGCATCGAATGAACGCGTAAAGCAGGACGCGATCACCTACGCCGAACTTGCTGATCCCAAGTGGAAGGGCAAGATCTGTATGCGCTCAGGCCAGCACACCTACAACGTCGGCCTTCTCGCCTCGATCGTCGCACACGAAGGCGAGGAAAAAGCGATGAAATGGGCAGAAGGCGTGAAGAATAATCTGGCGCGCAAACCTGCTGGCGGCGACCGGGATCAGGTCAAGGCCATCTACGCGGGCGAATGCGACATCGCGATTGGCAACACCTACTACATGGCCGCCATGGAAACGAGCGACAAGCCTGAGCAGCGCGAATGGGCAAAATCTGTCCGCCTGCTCTTCCCCAATGCCAACGACCGCGGCACGCACGTCAACGTATCCGGTGCTGTTCTTGCAAAGAATGCCCCGCACAAAGACGACGCAATGAAGCTGATCGAGTTCCTCACCTCCCACGAGGGTCAGAAGATCTATGCCGAACAGGTCAATGAATACCCGCTGGATGCAGCAGTGCCGACCTCGGAGCGCGTCAAGGCTTGGGGCACTCTGAAGCCAGATACGCTGCCGCTTGCTGACGTCGTAAAAAATCGCAAGAAGGCATCCGAAATCATGGACAAGGTAGGCTTCGACCAGGGGCCTGGCGCCTGATCGAGCAAACGGCACCACGACACAACCATTCAAGAGCCGCGCATTCCCAGGGATGCGCGGCTTTTTGTTGCCGATCAATGCTGCAGCACCATACATCGCGCGCTATAAGCAATGCGTCCCACACAAGAAAAGAAACGAGAGGAAAGCCACATGAAGCTCGTGCGTTTTGGTGAGCCCGGTCAAGAGAAACCAGGCCTTGTCGACGGGAGCGGCACCATCCGCGATCTTTCCGCCCACATTCCCGACATCGACGGGCGCACTCTTGGTGCAGACACAATCGCCAAGCTGAAGGCACTCGATCCCGCATCACTGCCCGCCGCCGCCCAAGGCGTGCGGCTGGCAGCCCCGGTCGCAGACGTGCGCAACTACATGGCGATCGGTCTCAACTACGCCGACCATGCCGCCGAAGCGGGATTGCGCGTGCCGCGTGAACCCGTGATCTTCAACAAGATGGGCAACTGCATTACCGGACCCAACGACGACATTATGATGCCGCGCGACGCACAAAAACTCGATTACGAAGTTGAAATCGGTTTCGTGATTTCAAAGCGCGCACGTTACGTCGAGGAAGCCGATGCAGCCGACTACATAGCCGGGTATCTTTGCTGCAACGATGTTTCAGAGCGCCACTTCCAAACCGAACGTTCCGGTCAATGGGTGAAGGGAAAAGCCGCCGAAACATTTGGCCCGCTTGGGCCGTGGCTGGTAACGCCAGACGAAGCAGGTGACGTCGAAAACCTTGCCATGTGGCTCGACGTCAACGGCGAGCGCCGCCAAGCCGGCAATACATCCACCATGATCTTCAAGATCCCCTACATTCTCTCCTACATGACACGCTTCATGGTGCTTGAGCCTGGCGATGTCGTAGCTACCGGCACCCCTCCCGGCGTTGCTTTGGGCATGAAGGAACCCAAGTGGTTGCAGGTTGGCGATATCGTGACACTAGGCATCGAGAAACTCGGACAGCAACGCTCAAAGATCGTTGCCTTCAAGATGTGAACCTCGCAATCTCTTTGGCACATACAAAAACGGCTGGCGGGTCATCCCGCCAGCCGCTCGTTTTCATAAGCCACGATACTGCGTTGATCAGTACTTCTGCTGCATTTTCGATTTGTGCTGATCGTAGCGCATGGATTTGCGCGTCCTGTCCCAGGATTGCGCATCAAGGTTATCTGCAGCGGCCTCCTGTTTTGCCTCCAGCTCCTTCAAAGCCCCGACAGCCGCCGCCGGCGCTGCCCCAAGGCCCGAGCCATACCTTTCGCGCGCATTCTTGAGATACTTCGCATTGCCTTCGAGCAATTTGCGCGCTGCTGCAACGTCACCCTTGTCTCGCATCTGGACAGCCTTTTCGCTCTGCTCTGTGGCAATCTGCGTCGTGACCTGGGTCATCACCGACTTGTTGACGGATTTCTCAACTTCATCGGCGGAATCCGAATACCTGCCCTTTGCTTCTGCATTCTCCTGCTTGCGGCTTCCCGCCACCAAATCGAAGTAATCAACTGAAATGTGCGCCACATCTGCATTACCAGGAGTGCGGGTTTCCGGCGCATCGAGTTCAACGACAAAGTAGCGTTCGTTGTCACCCTGCAACTGATTGAGTTTCAACCTGATACGGTTTCCTTCGATTGCCGCCTCACGACCCAGAACGCGAACCGGCTTGAAGCCGATACGGCACTCGATAATGATTTCGATGTCTTTGGAAGTTACAGAAAGTGCATCACCGAATTCTGAGGCAAAGATGCCAGCAAGATCTTCCGGATCCTCCACGAAGGCATGGTTGCCGTCGCTGGATGAAGCCAATCGACTCATAAGGTCTTCGTTGTAATCGAGCCCAAGGCCAATCGTCGTGACCGATATACCGTCTGATCCGAGCGCGCGCCCCAGCTCAGCAAGGTCACGCGGCGTCGATGGGCCCACGTTGGCCCGGCCGTCCGATAAAAGCACCACACGGTTGACTTTCTCTGCATCAAGGAACCGCTTGACCTCTTCGGCACCCGCAACAACGCCAGCGTGCAGCGCAGTGCGGCCATCCGCTGTGAGGCGGTCGATCCGCTCCCGCAGATCATGATCGCCGCCCAGCCGTGCGGCTCGCTGAATGAGGGAAACCTGATGATTGTAGGCCACCAGCGCCACAATATCGTCAGCTGCAAGCTGGTCCAACGCTTCACGCGCCGCTGCCTTGGCCGAGGCGATGCGCTCCCCCCTCATCGAACCGGAGCGATCCAGGACCAACGCAACGTTGACCGGCGGACGCTTTGAGGTTCTGTCAATCGGAGTTCCCTTTAGCGAAAGGCGCAAATAGACCTTTCCAGACTTGCCCAGAGGTAAAACCGATTGGCCAAGTTGCGCATCAATCTCCAATGCAGCGGCAGGTGCCGCAGGTGTCATCGCGGCGGCAAACGGCGCGAGCATGGTGATGGCGATCACGCGCCCTATTTGGGCAAAGCCATGTCGGGATTTCATCATGATGAAAAAACTCCTCCTCCTGAAGTTGGAGCGAAGCTAAGCCGTGGTTCAGGCGAGAACTGGCTTTACAAGCGGCGAAAATGCGGCAATCGGGCAACCGCAGATGAACACGCAGAAACCTTCAGCAACGATCAGTAACAACCAGGAAAAAAGGAAATCTGAAATTGGCCCGAGAATGGCTGAAACACCATTCAGGGTAAACGGCCTCGACAAATTCAAGATTGCTTCAGGCCGTCATTGCAGATGGGCGAAGTTGGGCAAGCCGCTGCTTCATGCGTTGAAGCCACTTTCTCATTCGCTTCGTCATCGGAGGCCAGAGTCCTGTATTGATATGACAATGGTCACACCCAAAGCGAGGATCGTGCCAACTCAGCGATTGACGGGCGGCATTAGAGCATGTTCAGCCGAAGTGTATGCGGTTCGGCGTGAAGAACATGGCGAGAAATAAAAGAAAATAGATCTCGTTCGCGATTCCGTGAAAAGTGAACGCGATCTAATGGTGCGCGCCGCAGTAACGCTATTCCGTCTTGGACCAATTGCTAATGGGTCCCCCCTAAGCAACACGGAATATCGACCTTGCTCGACCAAAACAGCATCAAAAAATATTTGAGCCCGGGATCGAAACACCATTAAGGTTATGAAATAGCTTGATCGAACAGCAATTGCAAAAAACATCATAAATTCAAACGCATGAGAATAATATGAAACTGCGAGTGAATGGACAGGACCACGAAATCGACGTTGAGCCTGACATGCCTTTGCTGTGGGTCCTTCGTGACGAATTAGGCATAACGGGCGTCAAATACGGTTGCGGGATTGCCCAGTGCGGCGCCTGCACGGTCCACATGGGGGGAACAGCGGTCCGCTCCTGCCAGACAGCGGCATCGGACGTCGACGGTGAGATCATCACGATAGAGGGGCTCGGTACGCCAGAAAAACTGCACGTCGTCCAGGCGGCCTGGATCGAACATCAAGTCGCCCAATGTGGTTACTGCCAATCCGGCCAGATCATGCAGGCCGCCAGCCTCCTGTCGGAAAACCCAGATCCCACCGACCAGGACATCGACGATGCAATGAGCGGCAACCTGTGTAG
>JBKEAX010000075.1:0-3142 GCA_047972825.1 Hyphomicrobiaceae bacterium
TCCGCGCGGCACTAGCGCTTGTTTCGCGTGGGGAAGCGCCATACGGCATCGTTTATGCGACTGATGCTGCTGCCTCCGACAACGTTACGATCGTCGGCACGTTCCCGACAGAGACGCACCCTCCGATCATTTATCCCGCAGCAACCCTGGCCGAGAGCAAGAAAAAGGACGCGGCAAAGAGCTTCCTCGATTTCCTGACGTCTGAAAAGGCAACGCCGCTGTTTGAGAAGCAGGGATTTACCGTACTTGCACCAGCCTTGGCTAACTAACGCATATTGTGAAAAAGTGTGCAGCGGTGTTCTGCAATTGCGATATGCATAAAATCAAAAGCCTAAAGCGCCCATCTGAAATGTTGCGAGGCGCTTTAGGTTCGGAGAAGTTTCACATGGGTGCCGGGTTGATGCTTGGGTCCAAAAGGCGTTGGGCCCGGACGACTAGATGACGGATTGGCTTTCGCCTGCGGAGTGGACAGCGCTGGAGCTGTCCCTTCGCGTTTCATTGATGGCGACGTTTCTGTCGCTACCGCTCGGCATCGCCGTGGCTTTGGCGCTGGCGCGGGGCAATTTTCCAGGCAAGCAACTCCTCAACGGTATCGTCCATCTGCCGCTCATCCTCCCGCCAGTTGTAACGGGCTATATGCTTCTCATACTGTTCGGGCGGAGGGGCCCCATCGGCGAACTGCTTGATCAATGGTTCGGCATCGTTCTGGCATTCAAGTGGACCGGAGCAGTTCTTGCTGCTGCGGTCATGGCATTCCCGCTCATGGTGCGCGCGATACGGCTCGCAATCGAAGCGGTCGATCCGAAACTTGAACAGGCCGCCGCCACGCTTGGTGCAAACCGATTCTGGACTTTTGCCGTCGTTACCTTGCCGCTTATTTTCCCGGGCATCATAGCGGGTAGCATTCTTGCCTTTGCCAAGGCGATGGGGGAGTTCGGCGCCACCATCACCTTTGTGTCCAACATTCCCGGCCAGACGCAGACGTTGCCCTCGGCGATCTACGCGTTCCTGCAGGTTCCTGGCGGCGACGCCTCTGCGATGCGCCTGGTGTTCGTGTCCGTCACGGTCGCCATTGGTGCGCTGCTCGCATCGGAATTCGTTTCCAGTTGGGTGGCACGGAGGATCAGCGGCAAATGAACGTCGAGATCTCGCTTTCGCACCAGTTCCCAGGCTTCCATATCGATGCGCATTTCGAAGCCCCGGCGGGTGTGACAGCACTTTTTGGACGTTCAGGTGCTGGCAAGACGACCGTGGTCAATGCGGTTGCGGGCCTGTTTTATCCCGATTCCGCACGGATCAAGATCAATGGCGATACACTTGTGGACACTGAAGAAAAGATTGATGTGCCAATCCACAAACGGCGGATCGGTTATGTGTTTCAGGATGCCCGTCTGTTTCCGCACCTCACCGTCAAGCAAAATCTCTCGTTTGGCGGGTGGTTCAATCGCGACAAAGGTCAGAACGGATCCAGTGGGCTAGACAGGATTGTCGATCTTCTGGGGATAGACCATTTGCTTGATCGGCGGCCAGGGACACTATCGGGAGGCGAGAAACAGCGTATTGCTATTGGCAGGTCACTGTTGAGTAATCCGCGCATTCTGCTCTTGGACGAACCGCTCGCAGCGCTGGACGAGTCCCGCAAGGCGGAGATCCTGCCCTTTGTCGAACGCCTGCGCGACGAACTCGATATTCCAATACTCTACGTCAGCCACTCGGTCTCAGAGATATCGCGGCTTGCAACAACCATCGTCGCGTTGTCGGAGGGGCGTGTCATGCGCTACGGCCCGGCGGGCGAGGTCCTGGCTGATCCCAACGCTTTCCCGATCCTGGGAAGACAGGAAGCGGGATCTTTCATAACGGCAACCTTGGCCTCACATGATCCCGACGATGGGTTGAGCGAACTGTTCTTTGATGGCGGCCGGATCTGGGTTCCACGCGTGGACGCAAACCAAGGAACAGAACTGCGCGTTAGAATTCGCGCACGTGACATCATCCTGGCTCTGCGGGCACCAGTCGATACCAGTGCACTCAACATTTTGCCGGTCACGGTCAATGAGATTGGAGCGCGCGACGGCACAATTGTGGAAGTTGCCGTTCGCTGCGGCTCAGCCATTCTCCTGGCGCGCATAACACGCCGGTCGTTCGATAAGCTAGGAATCCGCGAAGGCCTGGCATGCTATGCCGTGCTCAAATCGGTCGCGGTATCCAAGCGTGATCTTGGCATCATTGATGCTCGCACAGCAGAGCGCGTTTGATGATCACCGCGGATCAGAAGCGCTGTCGCGGGTTGGACGGAAAGCCACCCCGCAATGATCGCTTCGGCGCCATGCCGCGCATTTCAAGTTTTGGATGTGCCTTCATGCGATAACGAGGCGGCTTGGCGAACGGCATTTTGGTTTTGGAGGGCTTTAGTCCGCCGCTGATACAGGGCCGCGCTTTGTGCTTGCACTTCCAGCCTTGCTGGCCGCGAAGCTTCCCGCAGCTCAAATCAATCAGATTGGCGTGCAGGATTTTGCCGTAGGCGGCACTGGCCTTGGCGAGAAAGTCCTTACGTGCTTTGCGCTTGGCCTTCACTTGAAAGTCGTCCGTGCCCCACCCGGTCAACGCCGGTTTACATAAATACTTGCCCTTTGCAGCAACGTCGCCAGTGCCCAGGCAGAGGGCCGCAGCAACAAACACAGTCCACCCAGCTGCAGCAGAGCCTTTGATAGGTATGAACCGGTACATGCGAAAACTCCCTGCCTGATGTCTGTTTTCCTTTGTCGCGTCAGGCACCGGAGTGGTTCATCGCATGCGTTCGGCTTGATCCAACTTTTAACTTGAAATGAACGAAGTTCAATTTAATGCTTGCGCCACGTTACTAAACAATGTTTATTTGGATGACGGAGCACTTACTTAGGGAAAATTTCTATGACAAGCACCCCCGCCACTGCGTTGTCGGCAGCGGACGCCAACAAAACGCCGGATGCCCCGGCAGAAAAAGCGCAGCTGATCCCAACGTGGTTGAAGCTCGCCTATACCGCTTTCATGGCCGTGCTGATCCCGGTCTATTGGTACCATTATGGCCCCTCGAACTTCCTCTACTTCTGCGATGTTGCCCTGTTCGTGACGCTGGTTGGCATCTGGCGTGAAAGCCCGCTGC
>JBKEAX010000133.1:0-3201 GCA_047972825.1 Hyphomicrobiaceae bacterium
AGCTACAGTGGTACGTCGACCGCCCACCATGGATGCTGCGCCGCACAATGCCCCGGCAACCCTGTCGCACGCAAGCCTCTCCAGCCCGGCCATAGACCAAAAACTGATGCTGGAAATACCCAAGCGCTCCATCTGCTGACCGATAATCCTTCAGCGTCGAGCCTCCTGCGGCAATGGCATCGCTAAGAACCTGCCTGATCGCCGGCACCAGCCGCTCAGCCCGCGCAGTTGGCCTACCTTGCCGGTCCGCCAGGCAGGACGCCGCCCGATTGGGTGAAATCCCCGCCCGGAACAGGGCCTCTGCCACGTAGATATTGCCCAGCCCGGCAACCGTGCGCTGGTCCATAAGAAACGCTTTGAGGTCCGCTTTCCGCCCCACGGCCCGCTCCGCCAGATACCCGACCGTAAAACTGTTGCCAAGCGGCTCCGGCCCAAGCGACTTGATAAGGGGGTGCGTCTCAAACTCCCCTTCGGGCACCATCACCATGAACCCGAAACGGCGCGGATCGTTGTAGGTGACACGGCTGCCGCCTGACATCTCAAACACGACATGATCGTGCTTCGGGTCGCCCCCGGTCTCCTGCACCCCAGTGTCCTGCACGAACTGCCCTGGACGTGCGCCAGCCCCTCGACCACGCCCCGAAATCGTAAAGCGGCCGCTCATGCCAAGATGCATGATCAAAACATTTCCGCCCGAGATGTTCGCAATGAGATACTTCGAGCGCCGCCCAAGGTGCTCCAACGTACGCCCTTCCAAACGCTCGGCCATCCGTTCTGGCAAAGCAAAGCGCAGATCCGGCCGCCGTGCCTCGACATGGCGGAACGCACGGCCCACCATCGCCGGTTCAAGCCCACGACGCACTGTCTCGACCTCAGGTAACTCAGGCATATTCGTGGACTATACGCATCATGCAGCAGACTTTACAGCAACATACCTGCACGTCAGAGTCTCGCCGCGGTCGCACTTCTGCTCAAATGGCAGTCCCGTCGCCTCACGAAGGAAAGCCGCCGCCGCGTGACAGACGCAAGCATCGCGCCGCACTGCGTTTGCAAACGGACACCGCCGGTTCTCGACGACAAAGCGTCCGTCTCCTGCATCTATAATTTCCGCACAAGCACCCAGGCTGTTCACCACCGCCACCGCTTGTTCGACCTGCGACCGCGCATCATCAGCACGAACTAGGCCAGCATCGCGTGCCAGCCCACGCCCAGCCTCCTCCAATATTGCAACCACTGTCTTGGCGGGAAGGCGCCGCGCGAGCGTGGCGACGAGCTGCTCGACCAGCGGACGATAGGCTTGCGATCCCACGTCTTCCGTCCCTGGAACGATTTCGAAAGCGTAGCCAGGCTTGCCCGCCCCGCCCGTTCGCTGCAAAGCACCACGCCGCACCAGGCCATCCGCAACCAATTGCTGCAATTGCACGACCACAGCATTGCGCGTAACCGACAGGGCTTCACTCAACTCAGAAACCCTATGCGGCCGGCGGCTGATCAAATCGAGAATTCGTCGGCGGGTCGTGTCAGTCACACCAATGTCCTTGCCCTGAATGGCATCAGCCGAAGAATGAGCCGCCCCCAAGTCAGAAAACATCCCAGCTTGGTATCATGACGGCGCAAAACCAGCACCTTCAACACCTTGGCGCCGATTGACGCAACTCACAATATTAATAACAACAATTTGTATTGTCATAATGGTTTGTGAGGCAGAAACTCTCAATGTCGCAGCAAATGAACAAATGACGGCAAAGACCGTCATGTTCCATAGGGGAGAGACAATACAATGAGAGCCCTTCCATTAGCGGTCGTGGCCGCAGCCCTTCTTGGCATTTCACTGCACGCTCCAACAGCAGCAACGGCCGAAGACACCACCGCCTTCCCGGCCGACTACAAAACCAAATTCACCAACTATTTGAGCCTCGACCGCACCCAGAACGACGACCAGATCATTCGCCTGTTCGCCAATGACAAGGCCCTTGCAGCCGCAAAGGCTGGCGAGAAACTACCTGACGGATCGGTCATCGTTGGTGAAATTTACAAGGCCCGCCTCGACAAGGACGGCAAACCGGTCGTCAGCGAATTGGGACGCAAGGTACGTGACAAACTCGCATTGATCGCCGTCATGGAAAGGCGCGACGGCTTTGGCAAAGACCTGCCGCAGGAACTGCAAAATGACGGTTGGGACTTTGCCGCATTCAAACCGGACGGATCAAACGCCGGCAAGGACCTCAACCAGTGCCGCGCCTGCCACGCACCGCTAACCGGCACCCAACATCTGTTCTCACTTGAGCATATGAACTAGCAACGGCTACTGCCGAATACGAGACCCATACGCCGGGATCCATGCACCGGGGCAGCATCATTTTAGCCCCGGTGCATCCGCATGGCTCTCAAGCCTCGGCAACAAGCCCGGCAGCCTTGATGCCAGCTATCCCTGCCGCCTCGTCATTCTCCGAAGTGTCACCAGAAATACCAACCGCGCCGAGCACTTCGCCTGATGCATCGCGTATCAACACACCGCCGGCAACAGGCACCAGCTTGCCACCTGCCGCATGCGCAGCCGCTGCGATAAAATACGCTTGTTTTTCTGCCCGCACTCCCAGCGCTTTTGACGGCACACCCAGCGAGATCGCGCCATAAGCCTTGCCGATGGCGACATCTGCGCGGTGCAGACTGGTGCCGTCTTCATTAATCAGGCAGCGTACGACACCGCGCGCATCCAGCACGGCAATAGTCAGCGGCTTGAGGTTTTGTGCCCGTGCATGTTGCCGTGCCCCCGCCAGGACTGCCTCGGCTTGCTCCAATTTCGTCATCTTTAGCCACCCGTACCGTCAATATTTCCAGTGTTACCCTGTGCTACTACTATACAGTCAGGCTTGGCATCCAACAGCACCCATCTGGCCTGATAACCATGGCCCTATGGCCGCGCTGACACCGGTGCGCTAAGCTAGCGCCGAATGGAATCCCATCTGAACCGGAATTAGATCTACCTGTCCAACGCCTCGCAACCTGAAACAACATCATTTGGCTATCGTGAGGTGCCTAAAACCGAGCGCCAAAGCCTCGTCAACGACGTCTTCTCACGCGTGGCGGAACGCTACGACCTGATGAACGACTTGATGTCGGGCGGCCTGCACCGCCTCTGGAAACGTGATTTCCTCAACTGGCTAGCCCCGCCGAAAGGTGATCACCCCTACCGTCTCC
>JBKEAX010000150.1:0-6666 GCA_047972825.1 Hyphomicrobiaceae bacterium
AAATCACGGTCGTTTGATCGGTGGTTTGTCCCGCCGCCTGCTCAACATGAGCGATCACAGCCGCAACAGCGGCACATACAGTTGCGCGAATTTTCACCGACCTATCCCCCACAACCCACAAATCGGATGTTATAACATCCGAAAAATCGTCGTCAACTCTCGGAGGCTGTTGGATGGATAAAGAACTCGCTGCTCAACGATGAGGATGCCATGTTCAATGCTGCCGGCTCCATGACCATCGCATCACGAAAATCGCTGATCGAGAATGCGACCGACCTCGCGCGCCGCTGGTCAGCCCTGCCGGCGTCTGAAAAACGCGCCATCCTGCACGCTCTTGTCGCGGGTGTGGATATCCGTTTAGAGACGATCGATGTCTCGATCCGTCTCGCAGCACTGCCCCTCATCGTGAAACCCGATCTCGACATTCGGCGGCTGCCGGCAAACCCGGATGGACCGGTTCAGGTTCTGTCCGTGGCGGCCCGACTACGGCGGACTGGCCTCGAAACGAAACTGCTGATCCAGGGTGCACGCGGCGCGGAGCCGCCGCGACGCTCGGACCGCAGCTTGCAGCGACTGGTTGCGAAAGCGCGACAGTTCAACGATCTGGTCATAAACAGCAACGGCAGATCGATACGGGAACTTGCCGCCGAAGCCGGTGTCAGCCCTTCGTACTTTTCGCGCGTGTTTCGCCTGAATTTCTTGTCGCCAGACATCACGAAGGCGATCCTGCAAGGACGTCAGCCTCCTGAGTTCAGTGCAATTAAGCTGATGAACGGCGGCCAGTTTGCCGGTTGCTGGTCAGAGCAACGTCGCCAGTTCGGTTTCGACTGACCGCATCACTATCGCCGCTAAACTGCCGTTACCCACTGCCACCCTCGACGGTGGGTTCGTCGTTCCAGCGCCTCGTTCAGCAACAGCATGGCGAAGTCGTCCGCCGCCAACGGTACCACTGAAAACCCGATAGGAGACTTTTGGCGGTGCAGCGGCCCGATAGCGGCACCAAAGCGGTCTCTGCGACCTGTCGCACAATCTGGCCGCGCGTAACCCGCGGAAACACCGGGACAAGTTCTAATCTCGTCGCTAAATTCAAAATTATTGTTTATAATAAATAGCTTGTGGCGGAGAGGGGGGGATTCGAACCCCCGATACCCTTGCGAGTATGCCGCATTTCGAGTGCGGTGCTTTCAACCACTCAGCCACCTCTCCACGGTTCCACAATATGCTGAGGAAGGCAGCTTTTAGCCCGGTAACATGCCGCAATCAAGGGGCCTACAGGCAAACGGCCTGGGTTAGAAACCCCATATGCATATTCATCGGCCATTTGGATGTGCAAAGGACTTGAACAGGCATCAGATCAGACGAATTTCTGCCTCGTAACAGCCGATGGACGGTTGCAGCAGTTTCACTGTGTCAGCCCCATCTTTTGGACTGAATACTGCGCAATCACATGCTGGGCTGAGGCATATGCCCCACACTCCCACACAAGTTCTAACCGGCACCGTTGCCCGGTTCAGGGCATACATGTTAAGCCGCATGACAATTGGTATGAGGATATTCATGCGCAACGCCCTCATGATATTGTTCGTTGTTCTGGCCACCACCCAGCTCAATCCAGCGGCAGCAGTCGCAGGACCGGCACTGCTGTTTGAAGCCTCGTCAGGCAAAGTGATCTATGCTGAGGACCCCGACAGACTGTGGCATCCCGCATCTCTCACCAAGATCATGACAGCCTATGTGGCGTTCGAAGCCATTCGAGATGGCCACCTCGCTAAAGATAGTAAACTCGTTGCCTCCGAAGCCTCAGTAAAGGAACCGCCCAGCAAGGTTGGGCTACCTGTCGGCGCAACGATGTCACTCGACCTCGCGCTGAAAGCGCTGATCGTCAAATCCGCTAACGATGTTGCTGTCATGCTGGCCCAGGCCGTGTCCGGGGATGTGGAAAAGTTCGTTCAGCGCATGAACGCCACTGCAAAGCGTCTGGGCATGTCGCGGACGCATTTTGTAAACCCCAACGGTTTGCCTGAGACTGCGCAAGTGACAACGGCACGCGACCTGGCAAAGCTTTCGCAAGCGGTCGTGCGGGATTTCCCGCAACATGCCGAGTTGTGGTCGATGCCGTCGTTCGTCATCGGCAAGCAACGGCTGTCTTCACACAACGGGTTGTTGAAGACCTTGGAGGGGGCGGACGGCCTGAAGACAGGTTTTATTTGCGATAGCGGTTTCAATATCGTTGCTAGCGCGACACGCGATGGTCGGCGGTTGATGGCTGTCGTGCTTGGCGAGCCGTCGAGCCGCGACCGAACGATCCGCGCCTCAAGCCTTCTGGAATATGGATTTGAGCATTACGGCTGGAAGACATTTTTCAGCACGGTCAACCTGGAAACATTGCCGCTCGACCAGAACCCCAAACCGGTGGTGAGCATCCGCGACAGCGTACTGTCATGGGGCTGCGGCTACCGACCAAAGTCCGTTAAACGGAAGACACTCAAGAAGCGAAAAGCCAAAGCGCTTGCTGCGACCCAGACCAAAAAGTCCGCAAAAGAGAGTGTCAAAATAGACGACAGCTTTAAACCGACCACAACCAGTTCCGTAAACAAACCAGCTACGGTGGGCGGAAATTAGATCGCGTTTACTTTTCACGGAATCGCGAACGTGATCTATTTTCTTTATCTGGAGCATGTTCTTCACGCCGAACCGCGTACGCGTATACTTCGGCTGAACATGCTCTAAAATTCCAATGATACCGTGCGGCTTTCAGCAGCATGTTCGCCGGATGGAAAATCAGACGATCAAGTCAAGACTCTTGCCTCGATATGGGCAACCGCCGTTGTAAGGTGGCGGTCTCGCCTCTTCCTCAAGCATATCACGATCTTGTGGTGAGGCTTTATCTTCGCGGGACGGTGTATCGGCTTCGGGCTTGACCTCATCAGATGGCGGAGGCGCTGCAGAGTTTTGGTTTTCTTCAGCGAACGCAACTGGGCACGCCCAAGGGTTGGACACGAACAATGCGAGCATGACGGCGCACATTGCACTTGCGCGTGATTTGCGCCGCGGCGTTGAAACCGAATGATTTCCAAATTTGCTGGCGCAGGTTCGGCCCATGGCTGCCTCTCATCGTGTCGTTGTCATTTTCCTCAACATTCAGAACCGGCATTTGCGTCAGGCCGAAGGCCAGAGCGACAGCATCGGCCGGCCGAAACAAGCAACTTATGAAAGTCACATCTTGAAGCCCGCCCCTATGGTCTGGGCTTGTTGCTGTTGGCTCCGGCCCGGCCCCGTCCCCACAGCGTGAGGAGCGAATCTCATAATTCGCAACCTGATTTAGGTCTTTGAATTCATGCATGCCGTGATCGCAAAACCGCTACACACTTTTGCGCGACATGCATGGGGGGCATCCAGCCACCGCTGGCGATCCGTATACAATAGCACCGAGTTCGATGGAGGAGATAGCCTGGAATGCAGGCACGTCCTGAAAAGGCACAATGCTGCACTTGAGCATGGTCAAACTGACACTGCGCCGCGCACCGCGTTCCTGGATGAGGCATCCTGAAGTGGCGTCATTATTGCTTCCTCATCCATGATCGAACGCAGCTTGAGGTGTGTAGATGATGACAGGTGGATGGCACCCCGACGAGGATGCAACCCCGACACCGCGCGACGTGGAATTCATGGCCCAGACCCTGGAGGGGCGTCATGGCAGTCATGCAGCTGACGTGGCCGATTTTTTCGCCAGTCTGCATTCAAACCGAGGCGATGCTGGCCGGTCATGGGCCTGGGCTGGTGTTGCAAAGCTCGTCAGGCTCAGGGAACGCGAAAGAAGCAGCCCTACGTGACGAGGGCACGCAGTCATGCCTTAAGGTCTGGCCCCTACATCGCCGTGCCAATCACCAGCGTCCAGAAGCTTTTGAACTCCGTTTTGGGATCATAGACGAGCGCCAAGCCCATTTGCCGAGCATCCGACAACAACAAATTCTTGTTGTGGCCAGGGCTCTTCTTCCAACCCTTCATGACTTCTTCGAACGTTGATTGTCCGGTGCCTACGTTCTCAGCGGCCAGGCGCGGCTTAAAGCCTGAACGCTTGACGCGATCCCAGGGGTTGGAACCATCCGAACCGTAATGTGAAATGCGGTCCCACTTGGCAAGATCGCGGGAATGGGATTTGGCCGCGGCCGTAAGTTCCGAACTGATGACAAGCGGCTTCAGGCCGTTGTCCTTGCGGTACTGGTTGATGATGTCACGCGCCATTTCAACGTTCAGGCGCGTTTTAGAATAGTCCCGTCCCGCAATACCTCCAGAAGGCGCCTTCTCGTAAGTGCCTGTCGGCGCCTTGTCGCTCAAGCGCGCATGCTTGACGCTTCCCGTGTCGGAGCTGGAGGGGGAAATGGAAGCGGTCGAAGCTGGGTTTCCAGCAAAACCAGTGGACAGGACGCTCGTGTTGAGAGCGCAGCCGGCAAGCGATAACGCGGCCAAGCCTACAGTGGCGATGCGATACATGTTCTTTGCTCCCGCAAGAATACGCGCGGTGTTCCAGTTCAGCATCGCCCTAATCCATTAACCGGCCGTTAACGCTAACGGCGCAGGTGAGAACAACTGTTGTTCATGTGCAAGGAAAGCGTTCTGCGCAGCTTGCGTCAGCAACGAGATTGCCAATCCGGTTACGTCCAGCGCGGCTCAGCGGCCCGCCTTTCGTACTGGAACGCCAGTCTCAAGAACTCCGTGTTCGCTTTCCCCCGAACGATACTGCTGATTTCGCCTCAACAACGTGTCGCCAATTTGACGCCGAGGAGGTTGGGGCCGCCCCCAAGGATCTGTGCACGAAATAAAATATCGGCCAGCGGCGGTTTTGCAGCCTCAACTTTCCTGAAATGCAGTGAAAAGCAGTGAGTTGGCTGTGCATGGCACTTCCATCCAGCGTTGCGATCTTTCAGACTGTTTTGACTGTTCCCGGTGATTCGCGCGTCCGGACCCACAAACCTGCTGTTTTACCGGCCAAACTCGCCATTTCTGGCAGCATTGGTGGTGAGAACGGCCAAGGATGCCTGTGTCGGGAGACTTTGCCTCATGCCCGCCGTGATCAGCGACCTTCCAGCCCGCCCCTCGGCTGAGCGAGACAAACCGTCAGCGCCCACAGGGTTGCGTAACCTGGTTTTGGTCCGCCTTTCCGCAACAGGCGGGGCAACAAGGGCGGAAACAATCCGGGACTTGTCGTTTTTTGTCGCTCACCGGCTCTCTCCGGGCGAATGGCGCCAGACTGCGGAAGCGGCACTCGGTACTCTGGTCGATGGGCGATTGGCTCTGGAAAAACGCGGCCGCTACACTGCAACTGACAAGGGCCTGAGCGCGGCGGCTGATTTTCTTGTACTGCGTAGCAACGTAAAACTGGGTGGCTGGGCGGAAGTTCGTGACTGCCAGCTCATTGCCCGCGCATTGGGGCTGGAGGCAGAAAGCACACCAAAGCTCAAGGCTCTTGGCACGCCTGAAGGTTTGCGGGCGCTTGTCGTTCAGCAGGCATTCGGATTGAACCGGCGGCTGAAAACGACACCGGCAAAACTTCGCGGAGAACTCGCGCTCATTGCGCTGGAGCGGGCCTTCGGCAACAAGATCAAAAGCGGGCTGGGATCGGGAACAGCACTTTCGCCCAAAGCGGGCCGTGCACTTGCCGCGCAGCTTTCCCGCCGGCCGCGCGAATTCAGTACCGACAGCCGCCTTATCGCGGCGCTGGCGGCCGAACAGGTGGCCGCGGCCCAGCCAACGCTTGACGTGCTTCGCTCGGCGATCATGAAGCGATTCGTCTCAGAAATCCTGGATGCGGGCACAAGAGACGCAGGCATAACCAGTTATGCGAATGCGACTTTGTCAAAGCCCCTGCCGCCGAAAACCCCAACGCTAGGTGCGCCTGCGCGGCAACGGCCGGAACAGCCGTCAATGGCATCGCAGATCACAAAGCCGCTTGCACCGGCCAATGATGCCGCGCCGGCCAGTGGCCCACCTCCCCTGGTGCGTCCAGACCTTGACGAATTCGCCACGGAAGTTCGCCAACGTGCGGTTCCACACGCAGAGGGCTGGTCAGGCCACCGCAAGGCGTTTATTTCTCATGTATGGCCGTCGATTCGCGACGGGCGACCGGAATGGGGCCTGAGCGATATCGAATTCAAATGCATGCTGGTGGAGGCGCATCGTGCCGGCCGGCTTGCGTTGGGCAGTGCCGACCTGAAGAACAAAAACAACATCAAAGACATTCAGGATTCGGCGATAAGTTACATGAATACGGTTTGGCATTTCGTGCGAGTCGAGGACTGAGGCAGGCGAACATCGCAATATGCGGTGGTCGGTGAGGGTTTTGTGTCGGCAATCATTTGAGCGGCGGATGACTGATCGCTCAAAATTTCATGCCGAGTCGATTGAATTTATGCCTGCAAGCGATGAAATGAGCGTTTCGGAGACTTAGCACGTGATGCAACAGGAAGCTCTCAAGGCCGTAGTTGCGCCCGACAAACTGTCGAAGGCCTTTGAGCACTCCATCACCTGGGAAGACGATATCTGGCGTGCCGATCCCGTCGATGTGGAAGAGGTGCACAAGAAGGCGCGCGCCAAGTTCTTCGCCCTGCTCGATGCCGTGACCGGACAAGGTGGCGCTACAGGCCGTGGCGAAACCGTTGACGCGCA
>JBKEAX010000227.1:0-5250 GCA_047972825.1 Hyphomicrobiaceae bacterium
TATGGGTCAAGACGGCACGTTTTATGTGGAGGCGCTCAATCCAACCCAGCGCATCCTTCACGCTGAAGTGGCTGGGGTGCGATGTATAACGCAAAGCGTCAACCACCCACACGTCCAGCCCCGCCAACCGCTCTTGCGCAGCGTCTGATAGCGAGGAGACATCGGGTGAATACGCGAGGTTGCCAACCCTCAACCCAAGCGATGAAATGTCACCATGAACCTGTTCGATCGCCTCTATCGCAATGGGACCACCATCGCCGTTCACAGTGATGCTGTCTCCACCATTTAGATCGTGCGCAATGAGTATCGGCGGGTAGGACGATCCTTCCGGCGTCGAGAAACAATAGGCAAATCGCGTCACCAGGCTTTGCCGGGTCGGCGGGTCGAACCAGACATCTATGCGCTTCTTCATGGCGTAAGCGACCATGCGCAGGTCATCGATGCCATGCGTATGGTCGGCATGGTCGTGTGTGTAAATCACGGCGTCGAGATGCGTGACGCGCGTTTCCAGCAACTGTTCCCGAATGTCGGGCGGCGTGTCGACAAGCACACGTGTGACACCGGATGTGCCAAAACGTTCGATCAGAACGGAACAGCGCCGTCGCCGGTTCTTTGGGTTTTCTGGATCGCAGCGTCCCCACATGGCGCCGATGCGAGGTACGCCGCCGGAAGAACCGCAGCCGAGAATCGTCAAGCGATGGGTCATGCAGAAGATCCACCCACTTCTGCTGCCCCCGTGTTTTCTCCGAAGATCTCCGCGGGGCGCTTCACCTTCGTGAATAGCCTGAAGAAGTTTTGCGTTGTGGCTGCAGCAATCTGATCGGTCGTAAGGCCGCGGGCTTTTGCAATTGCTGCTGCAGTGTGGACAACGAATGCTGGCTCGTTGGTCTTGCCGCGATGCGGTTCAGGCGAAAGATAGGGTGCGTCTGTCTCGATCAAGATCCGGTCAAGGGGCACGGCCTTCGCGATCTCACGTAACGCATCGGATTTCTTGAAACTGACGACGCCCGTGAAAGAAACGTATAGCCCCAACTCGACTGCACGCATGGCGAGATCCATACCGCCCGTGTAGCAATGCAGGATGGCCGGGAAGGCTCCCCTGGCGTGCTCTTCTTCCAATATGGCCTTGCAATCATCATCGGCATCGCGCGTGTGTATTTCCAATGGCAATCCAGTGATGCGCGCAGCCGCAATGTGACGACGAAACCCTTCCGCCTGATTTTCACGTGTCGATTTCTGGTAGAAATAATCAAGGCCTGCCTCGCCAATCGCAACGATCTTGTTGTGCGAGTTGGCCAGACGGACGAGATCATCGATGGTGATGTCCATTTCCTGGTCGGCATTATGGGGATGCGTCCCAACCGAGCAGTAAAGGTCGGGATCGCGTGTTGTCAGTTCCAATAAGGTGTTGAGCTTCTTCACGTGCGTTGAGATGGTAACCATTGCCCCCACGCCAGCGTTTTTCGCGCGCTGAATAACGCCGTCGAAGTCTTCGGCGAACTGCGGGAAATCGAGATGGCAGTGGTGGTCTATGAACATCACGACTTGGTCTTCCCCTTACCCCCATTTGCGCCCTTGGCCGCACCGCCTTTTGTCGGCTCCTCTTCCGCATCCACATAGCGGGGGAAAACGCCCTGCGGCGCTGGAAGCGCCGTTCCAGGCGTCAATCGTCCTGCCTTGCCCAGCGCTGAGAATTGCCGCCCTGCTTCGTCACACGCGAGATAGTCGAGCAGTTTTTCCGCCGCCGTTGGGGTAATTGGTTGGGCCAGTATCGCGATTTGCCGCACGACCTCCGCCGTAACGTAGAGGATTGTTGCCATGCGTTCGGGATCTGTTTTCTTCTTGGCCCAAGGTTCTTCGCCAGCAAAATACCGGTTGGCGTCGGCAACGACCGCCCACACGGCATCGAGATAGCGCGTGATACCCTGACGCTCAATCGCTTCACGGGCCTGTTCGATGATACCGTCTGCCGCCGCGAGAATTGCATTGTCCTGGGCAGTAAGTGCACCTGGATTGGGAACCTTGCCGTCGCAATTCTTGGCGATCATCGACAGCGAGCGCTGGGCAAGGTTGCCTAGATCATTGGCTAGATCGGCGTTGATGCGATTGACCAGGACCTCCTTGGTGTAACTGCCGTCACCACCGAACTGCACTTCGCGCATGGCGAAGTAGCGCATCTGATCGACGCCGAATTCCTCCACCATCTCGAACGGGTTGAGCACGTTGCCAACGGACTTCGACATCTTTTCGCCCTTCGACAGCAACAGGCCGTGGGCAAACACGCGCTTGGGCGGGGGCAGGCCTGCGGACATCAAGAAGGCCGGCCAATAAACGGCATGAAAGCGCAAGATATCCTTGCCGATGATGTGCACATCAGCCGGCCAGAAAGTTTTCCAGGCATCACAGCCTTCGTCGGGAAAACCCACTGCGGTGATGTAGTTGGTCAGCGCGTCTATCCAAACATACATGACGTGTTCGGGGTCGTCCGGTACGGGCACGCCCCAGTCGAGAGATGAGCGTGACACCGACAAGTCCTCAAGCCCGCCTTTGACGAATGAGACGACTTCGTTACGACGTTCCTTTGGCAAGATGAAATCAGGGTTGTCGTCATAGAATTGCAAAAGCCGGTCCTGGTATTTCGATAACCGGAAGCGATAGTTCTGTTCTTGCGCCCATTCCACCGGCGATCCCAACGGCTCACGGCGCACGCCGTCTTCGCCAACAATCGTTTCGCTCTCCTTGAAGAACGCTTCCTGACGTACCGAATACCAGCCACCATAGCTATCCAGGTAGAGATCGCCGCTGGCCACCATCCGCCGCCACAACTCCTGCACCGAGCGGTGATGGCGCGGTTCGCTTGTGCGGATGAAGTCGTCATTTGAAATATTGAATGCGGTCAGAACCGTTGCAAAACGCGCCGAGACTCTGTCAACCAGTTGCTGGGGCGTGATGCCCTCCTTGGCAGCGGACTGTTTGATCTTGAGGCCATGTTCGTCGGTGCCTGTCAAAAAGAAGACCTTGCGCCCGTCGAGGCGGTTGAAACGAGCCAACACGTCACAAGCGATGGATGTGTAGGCATGGCCGAAATGCGGTTCGGCATTGGGATAATAAATGGGCGTTGTAACGTAGAACGGTTTGCGGCTGCTGCTCATCGGGCGTCTCCTCGCTTTCGGTCACCGCATGTCGGCGGCGCCTTCAGCGGGTTGTTGCCTCCAGACGTGAAACAGTACGCAAAATCAGAGTTTTGCGATCGAGATTGAGGGCAACGACATCCGCCTTTTCGCGGGCCACTGTTTCCCACACCTCGGCCAGGGTGGCAAGCCGGGCCGGTGTCGCGAGGCGGGTGGCAAGACGAATATCAGCCGGCGCCCCTGTGCCGGTCGCGCCCGCCCTGACCAGCCGGGCGATTTGTGCCATCAACAGATCAAAGAAAAGCTCAAAGCGGACTTCGGCAGCAGCCCCCGAAAGTGTGTCTGCGAGCTTGTGCAGCTTTACCCAATCAACGTCAGGAAGAGCTGAGAGAAGCGCATAGATCTGCTCGTAGAATTCTAACCCGCCAGCCGCCTGCAGGCTAAGCAGGCGCCTGACGCTGCCATCAGACAACTGGCACAGGGTCGCCAGGGCCTCTCCATCCGGCAGTGTTTGTCCTGCAGCCTCCATGGCCTGATTTGCGGCGTGCTTGAGGGCATCGTCATTCAACGGCTCAAGCGCCAGGGCCCGGCAACGCGAACGTATAGTTGGCAAAAGCCGGCCGGGTTCGGATGAAATCAGCAGGAATATTGTTCGAGCCGGCGGCTCCTCCAGCGATTTCAAAAGTGCGTTGGCGGCATTTATGTTGAGTTCATCGGCAGTATCGACGATCACCACGCGCCACGCACCGCTACTGTGGCCCAGGAATGAGCGCAGTCTGCGCACCTCATCGACGGAGATGGATTGCGGAAAGCGCTTGTCCTTCAAGTTGTACTGACGGCGCAGTGCGAGCAACCCGGCATGCGAAAGGGAGCGCACCTGCCGTGCGGCAGCCGTATCGGCGGCAACGGCAAGCGTTTCACCCAACGCGTCCCGCTCAAGCGGTTCCGCCAATGCCGACACAGCTGCTTTATAAGCCAATGTTGCTTTGCCTATTCCCTCCGGCCCAGTAAACAGCCAGGCGTGATGCATGCGGCCTGATGCAATTGAAGTGGCCAGGGTACGTTCGGCATCGTAATGGCCAAACAACGTCACGGTCTCGCGTGGGTGCGCAAAGCCCTCCAGCCGGTCAATTTCCGGAGCGGCCTCGATCTGCTGGACTGCGGGGGCACGCGCCATGGGAAGCTACTCCGCAGTTGTTGCCAGCCGTGCTTCGACCGCCGCCCAGACATCGGCCGCAACGGCATCGGCAGGGCGCGCAGCATCGACAACAGCGCAACGGCTTGGCTCTGTAGAAGCGATATTCAAAAAACCCTGCCTCAGAACCCGGTGCACTTCGATACGCGCTTCATCGTATCGGCTCAGCGTGCCGCGCTCGGCAGCTCGTTCCAGTCCCACCGTTGGGTCAAGATCAAGAATGATCGTCAGAACAGGCATGGTCGCTGCGACGATGTGCTGCTCAACGGTGCGGATCAATGACGGGGCGACGCCGAATACCTCACCCTGGTAGACTCGCGTGGAATCGATAAAGCGATCACAGATCACGGATTTGCCTGCCTCAAGCGCTGGGCGGATAAGCACGCTTAGGTGTTCAGCGCGGGCGGCGGAAAAAAGCAGGAATTCAGCCTCGGGCGATTTTGGCCGGTATTCCAGGATTAAATCGCGGATCTTTTCGGCAAGTGGTGTGCCGCCGGGCTCGCGCGTCACGATCACGTCCTGCCCTGTTGCTTTGAGACGGTCTGCCAGCAGCCGGGCCTGGGTCGATTTCCCGACCCCCTCGACGCCTTCAAACGTTATGAACTGACCGCTTCGCATTGCGAAAAAAACCCTGAGTGCTCCGAGATGAGAATTAAATGCCGGAGCAAAGATTAGAGCATCAATTAGTGATCAGTGCATGTGTACACGCCAGGATAATACCTAGATCGCGTTTACTTTTTCACGGAATCGCGCACGAGCCCTGATTTCTTTGATTTCTCGCGGTGTTCTTCACGCCGAACCGCCGCACACTTCGGCTGAACATGCTCTAGTTTCCTGACAACATTCCCAATCCATCGCGGTTTAGCAGGCATCGCGCCTGAATGCGAGGGATGAGGATCACAAATCGATATGGATCCAGCCCAG